>NZ_JBQYEY010000005.1:0-176565 GCF_052656005.1 Nesterenkonia sp. K-15-9-6 | reverse complement strand
AACCGCCCCCCACCCATACCTACCGGGGGCCCTAAACACCCTGCCCCCCCCCCCCTTTCCGCAGTTGCGGGTACTCGAGTCGATCGAGTCGAGTACCCAAAACTCCAGACCAACTCACGGGAGAGTGGAGCGGCTCCTCCACAACCGCGCAGCCCACGACGACGGCGCGCCGCCCTCTCCACAGGACGCCCCTCCCCCTACTCGTCTCCTGGACCTGCGCGGCATCCTCTGAGCATGCGCCCACCATCACCCCTTCCGGAGGAGCTCAGAGGCCGCACGTTCAGTCGCGCGGAAGCACGCGCCCTGGGAGTCCCCGACCACAGACTCCGCGCCCGCGACGTCGAGCATCGCAGTCGGGGCATCTACCGTCACCGTCCCGACCTCGGCCCAGGCGCCCTCTCGCCCCGCGCACCGGTCCCGCAATCGGTCCGTCGGCTGTTCCCACCGGGTTCCCCACCCGGCCGCCCGCAGGATCCGCACGCCCTCGACATAGACCTGTGTCGAGCCGCCTGCTCCCGGTCACGCGTGCTGTGGATCAGTCATCACTCCGCAGCCCGGTTCTACCGACTGCCGCTGCCAGCGAGGTCGGCACGGGATGCACGTCTGCACATCAGCGGACTGACCCGTCATGTGGCTCTCGATGCCGACGTCGACGTCGCCCATCACTGGCCGTGCCCCGCGGCGGGCGAGGTCGTGGAGACCCTCGGGATCCGTGTCTCGTCCCCAGAGCGTGTGTTCATCGACATGATGTCGAGTCTTGGTCGCGAGGAGCTCGTCGCCCTCGGCGACAGTCTGGTGCGCCACCCCCGGCCCCAGTACGAGGGCCGCGAGGAGCCGTGGACCACGGTGCCCCGACTGCGGCGGACGGTGGACCAGCACAAGGGCGCCCGGGGTGTCGTCGTCGCGCGCGAGGCGCTCGAACTCATCCGCGTCGGATCGGATTCGCCAGCCGAGACGCGCATGAGATTGGCGCTCACGGAGGCCGGGCTGCCGGAGCCCGAGCTGCAGATCAGGCTCGATCCGACGGACCCGGACTCCCCCTCAGGGGATATGGGATATCGCAACGCCCGCATCCTGCTGCAGTACGAAGGGGCGCACCACTTCTCGGCTGAGCAGCAGCACCATGATCAGTACCGCGATGGCGCCTTCCGCGCGGAGGGATGGACGGTGCTGTCCGCCAACCGACTCGACCTCGCTGAGGGCTTCCGTGGCCTGTCGGGACGGGTCAGGGATCTGCTGATCGCCCCGTGAATGCGTCTGGAGTTGTGGAAACTCGACTCGATCGAGTGGAGTTTCCACAACTCCAGACCAACTCAGCGGAGGGGAGGGAGGGAGGGAGGGCGGGCTGGCCTCAGCGCACGGGCACCGGGGCCGACTCACCGCCGTCGCCGGGCTGCGGACCGGCGTCCGGGTGGGTGCCGTTCGCCATGGCGTCGGCCCGCTCCTCCCAGAACTCGGCGTTGCGCACGCCCACGGTCCGCGGGTCGAACTGCGGGTCCTTGCCGGCCTTCATCTGGGCCCGGTAGTCCTTCAGGGCCTTGAAAGCCGGCTGCTGGATGAGCAGGATGCCCACGATGTTCAGCCAGGCCATGATGCCCACACCGATGTCGCCGATGGACCAGGCCCGGCCCTCGGCGCCCATGGCACCGTAGAAGACCACGATCAGGATGACCACCTGCAGCACGGCCAGCAGCGCCCGCTGGACGCTGATGCTGCGCACGTTGCGCATGGCGTAGGTCAGGTTCGTCTCCGCCATGTAGTAGTAGTACACCAGCGTGGAGAAGGCGAAGAAGGTCAGGGCGACGGCCACGAAGATCGTGCCCGCCCCGGCGAACACCGTGTCCAGGGCGAACTGGGTGTACGGAGCTCCAGCCTCGACACCGTCCGGCAGGTTGGAGGCGTGCTCGATCAGGCCGTCCTCGGTCTCCACCTGGAACATCCCGGTGGAGAGGATCAGGAACGCGGTGGCCGAGCAGACGATCAGCGTGTCGATGTAGACGGCGAAGGCCTGGACCAGACCCTGCTTGGCCGGGTGGGAGACCTCCGTGGCGGCGGCCGCGTGCGGGCCCGTGCCCTGACCGGCCTCGTTGGAGTAGATGCCGCGGCGCACACCCTGATCCACGGCGTAGCCCAGGATGCCGCCGAAGACGGCGTGAGCTCCGAAGGCGGACTCGAAGATCAGGCGCAGCATGGCCGGGATCTCAGAGGCGTTGGCCAGCAGCACGATGAGCGCGATGATGATGTATCCGATCGCCATGATCGGCACCACGGTGGCGGTGAAGTGGGCGATGCGCTTCACACCGCCGATGATGATGATCCCCAGCACGATGGCCAGGAAGACGCCGATCATCCACCGGTCCAGTGCGGGGAAGGCGCTGGTGAGCGCACCCGACATCGTGTCAGTCTGGATGCCGGGCAGGAACACGCCCAGCGCCACCACCGAGACGACGGCGAAGATCCAGGCGTAGATCTTCAGCGGGATGCCCGCCCAGGTGTGCCGGTAGGCCCGCTCGAAGTAGAAGGCGGGACCGCCGCGGTACTCTCCGGTGCGCGGGTCGCGCTCCTTGAAGATCTGGCCGAGGGTGGACTCCACGAAGGAGGTGGCCGCACCGAGCAGCGCCACGATCCACATCCACATCACTGCACCGGGCCCGCCGGAGGCGATGGCCACGGCCACACCGGCGATGTTGCCGGCGCCCACGCGGCCCGACAGGGACATGGTCAGCGCCTGGAAGGAGGAGATCCCGTCCTTCGAGCTGCCTCCCCTCACCAGGGCCCGGATCATGTCCGGGATCCTGGTGAACTGCACCAGCTTGGCGCGGATGGTGAACAGCAGACCGGCGCCGAGGCACAGCCACACTAGATAGGGGCTCCAGACGACGTTGTCTGCCCATTCGATGAAAGCGTCCATGGGTTTCCTTCCCTCATCATCACACTCGTCGCGGCGGCGCACGGGGTGGTGTGGCCGGGCGCGGACCGTCGGCTCGGCGCGAGCACGGGTGTCACGGACGGTCTGTGAGTGTCGGAGCTCACGTCGAGCTCCGATCGCAAAGAGTAGCACCGTCCTGCTTCGACGGTATGTCTGCCAGGACGGCGCGGCGTGATGCCGCTCACATCATGCCACAGCGGCAGTGAGGTCGCCGCATCCGGTGCGCGCTCTCCGTCCTCCTGCCGGGCTGACCATGCCGGGCTGACTATGCTGTGCTGGGTGATCAGCCCGACTCCCCCGGCTCAGCCCTCCCCTGGCCCGCCCGCGCGCGTCCCCTCCCGCCGCTTCCTGGCCTGGGAGGTCGTCCTCGTGCTGGGCGTCTCGCTGGGGCGCAGCGCCGTCTACGCGATTCTGCAGCTGGCCGAGCGGCTGGCGGAGGCCCCGTTGGCGGAGCAGACGGCCACCGTCCACTCCAGCCGGTCCCGCCACGAGCTCTTCGACCTGACCTACCAGGTGCTGGACAGCATCTTCGCCCTCGTGCCGGTGGCACTGGTGCTCTACCTGATGTTCCTGCACGGGGTGAATCCGTTCCGTCGCTTCGGCTTGGACCTGCGCCGCCCCCGCCGAGACCTGGCCCTGGGGGCAGGCCTGTTCCTGCTGATCGGGGCGGGCACTCTGGTGGTCTATGTGGGCGGCCGCACCGCCGGGGTGACCATGGAGATCATCCCCGCCGACGTCACCGCGCACTGGTGGACCACTCCGACGCTGCTGATCGCCGCAGTCCGCCATGCCCTGGTGGAGGAGGTCATCATGGTCGCCTATCTGCTGGACCGGGCACGGAGGATCTGGCCGGGGCTGACGCCGTCGTGGGTCCGCCCCGACAGCTCCATGCAGGCCGCCCCCGCCCCGGCCGGCCACCGGGCGGAGCCCCGGGACGCCGCCCCGGCCGGACTGCCGCGGTTGGGCAGACTCTGGTGGGTGGTGGTGGCCGCGGCGCTGCTGCGCGGGGCCTACCACCTCTACCAGGGCTTCGGCCCAGGTCTGGGGAACGCGCTCATGGGCGTGGTCTTCGGCGCCGTCTACCTGCGGTACGGTCGCGTGATGCCACTGGTGATCGCCCACTTCCTGCTGGATGCGGTGGCGTTTCTGGCCTTCCCCCTGGTGCTGCGCCTGACCGGGGTGTCCGCACTCATCGGCGGGTGACTTCGGCCAGCACCTCGATCGGACCGATGATCTGCTGGAAGGACTCGTCGTAGACGTCGTCGGGCAGCATGTAGGGGTCCACGACGTCATCGTCCGGCCCCGGGCGTCCGGCATCCTGGCGCGCCCGGTCCAGCAGGGGCACGACGGCGGCGATCCGGTCCCGCTGCGTGGCCCCCTCCCCCACGACGTCGCGCAGCTGCGCGCGGACGGCCTCCCGTCCGAGGTGCTCCGCCAGCCGACCGACCTCCCGGATGGTGAAGGCCCGCGCCCGCGCCCCCGGAACCTCGGCCGTGACGTCCTCCAGGTGCTCTCGGGTGGCGGTGAGGATGAGGTCGGCCTCCTCCACCATCGCGGCGGTGACCTGCCTGGCGGTGAAGTCGTCGGCGTCGGCACCGTAGTCCGCGACCCGCTGCTTCATCGGCGGCTGCATGTCCTCGCCGTCGTGGGCGTAGGTGCCGCCCGAGTGCACACGCAGACCCTCCTGGGCGGCGTCGGCGAACACGTGGGCGAACAGCCGTTCCATGGCGGGTGAGCGGCAGATGTTGCCGGTGCAGACGGTCAGCACGGTGAAGTCCTGGGTCATGGTCCTCTCCTGGCGAGGTCTCACGGGTCGGTCCTGCACAGGATCCTCTCACAGGGCCAGGGTCGCGTCGCAGCAGCGCAGGGTGGAGGCCGCATACGCGTCCCCGAAGATCACCCAATGCCCCAGCAGGTAGAACAGCTGATGGACCGGCACACGTTCCTCCCACCCCGGCGCGAGAGGCCACTGGGCCTGATAGCCCGCCACCACGGCGTCCAGGTGGGGCAGGCCGAACAGCTGCATCATCGCCAGATCCGATTCCCGGTGGCCGGCGTGGGCGAAGGGATCGATGAGCACGCCCTCGACGTCGGCGTCGCGGCCCGGTGAGCCTGCGGCGGCGGGCTCCTCCGGGGAGACGCGCCTCCACAGCAGGTTCCCGGACCAGAGGTCACCATGGAGGCGCGACGGCGGCTCCACAGGGTCCGTGGCCTGGCCAGTTCCGCGTGCGCCGCCTGCGTCACCGGTGCCACCGGTGCCACCGGTGACGCATGTCCCGCCGCCGTCGAGGTCGCCGGAGGCGATGCGGTCCCGGGCGGCGCGCAGCACCGGCGGGACCGCCGTCAGGCGCTCCAGCAACGGGTCCAGTCGCTCAGCGGCGAGGAAGGAGCCCCAACTGGGATGAGTCCCCGAGCCCATGGGGAGCAGCTGGCCGGCCGGGCCGAACAGGGACGGCTCCCCGGGCGGGTGCCCCGGGGGCAGGGCGCCGAAGGCCGTGCCGGCAGGTAGGCTCCGGTGGGTGCGGGCCAGGGCTGCGCCGAAGGCCGCAGCTGACATCCGATCGGGCCGAGCCTCCACGACGGTCTCCACAGTGAGCGCGTCATCGTCGACGTCGAGCACGCGGACCACGGCGGCTCCCCCGTCCGGCACAGCTTCAGCCAGCCAGCGCAGCCCCGCGGCCTCGATCCGCGGAGCCGCCGTCGTCCTGCTGGTCTTGCGAACGCTCATCGTGCCCACCCGAGGAGCTCCGCTGCGCACTCACGCTCCGTGCTCACGCTCGACACTCACCCTCCGTGCTCCCGGACCGGGCGCAGCGCGTCCGGGGCGGGGAAGGGCAGGGTGTGCTCCCGAGGCCGAGCGCCCACCACGGAGGCCGCCCCCATCGCATCCTCGGCCACGCGAATACGGTCCGGACTGACTTCCACGATCCGGACGCGGACCTCTTCTCCGGCAGGCAGCCTCAGCAGCCAGGGATCCGCCAGGAAGGACAGGCCTCTCCCGTCCAGCGCCTCCTCAGCCTGGAGCCAGTCGACCTGTTCGGTGATCGGCCTGCCCAGGATGTCCACGGCGACGAAGCCGTCCCCGGTCATACGGATCCAACCCACCCGCTCACCGTCGTTCCGATGATGGTCGATCCAGTTCTCGTCCATGGCGCCACTCTACTCACAGCCTTCGACACCGTCGCCGGAGGGTGCGGCGATCTCGCCGAGCTCGGCCCTGACGATGTCGAGCGCCCACGCGGAGTCGGCCTCCGGCGGCTGATGGAAGAGGTGGAAGGCGAGCCCGTCGATCAACGCGTGGAGCCGCTGCGCCGTGACCACCGCTGCCGGAGACCCGGGCTCTGAGGTCAGCATCTCGACGATGCGCCCACAGAGCCCGGCCAGCCGCTGGTGCGCCTCGCCCCGGACCCGATGAAGCTCCGGCACCGCGGCGCGTTCGGCCAGGAGGGCGAGGTTGACCTCGAACTCCGCCCGGGTGTCCGGCGTGAGCGGAAGGACCTCTCTGATGAGAGCGAGGGCACGCGCCTCCGGGGCATGGGAGGCCGCCTCCGCGTAGGTGGCATGGAGACGATCCGTGGCGCGCTGCACCATGAGCTCGGCGGAGAACTGCACGAGCTCTGCTCGACTCGGAAACACATGCCGGAGCGAGCCGACGGCGACGCCGGCCCGCTCCGCGACAGTGCGTACAGAGACCGCGGAGATGCCCTGGTCGAGGATCACCTGCCACACCGCCTCCGCGAGCTGGTTCTTGCGCGCATCACGATCCATGGTCCGAGGCATGGACACACAATAGCACGACCGTGCTACACTCGCGGCGTCGTCTTTAGCACGACTGTGCTAGAACCACTGGGCACCCTGTGCCCGCCCTGCACCACGCCACTGCGACACACCCACCGACCCCTCGGGAGCACTCCATGGCAGACCCCCATCCGGCCACTCGGGCGCGTGGCGCTCTCCTTCGCACAGGCGGCGCCACCGCGGCGGCCCTCGCCCTGCTGACCCTGTCGGCCTGCACCACGGACGCCTCTGAGGCCGACCCGGAGTCCAAGACCTTCGACTACGACGGCGACGCCCTCTCCATCGAGACCCATGAGGTCGCCACCCACGTCGTCGCCGCCGATCGGGACGACATCCTGGTCACCCGCTGGTTCGCGAAGACGGCAGGCTTCGAGAAGCTCGTCTGGACCCTGGACGGCGACACCCTGGAGATCGACGCCGGCTGCCACGGCATCGCCGTCTGCGACGCCCGCTTCGACGTCGAGGTGCCCCACGGCATCGACGTCGAAGTCGACGGCGAGCCCATCGACCTCGCATCCCGCTGAGCCTCTCGACAGGCCCCACAGCGGCACACCCCGATCACCCCTTCACGGAACAGGAGACCCTTCCATGCGCATCCTCATGGAGATCATCGGCATCATTCTGCTCATCAACGGCATCGGCGGCCTATGGAACGACGACTTCGGCCTCCTGGGCCGCTTCGCCGACGGTGCCGCACTCACCGCGCTCCAGGGAGCCGCCGTCCTGGCCGGCGCAGCACTGACGGGAGGAAGCCTCTGGGGGCGCCGGTCAGCGAAGGCGAGGCGGACGTCGTCCGAGTCCTCCGACCACTGGACCGACGACGTCCTCGACGAACTGCTGTGACCGGCGATCGGCAGGAACCTCACCCATGAGGCACTCCAGACATGAGGCGCCTCAGACATGAGGAGGCCCGGGCGGTCTGCGCATCCCCTCGATACGCAGACCGCCCGGGCTCCCCGGCTCAGTCCGTCACATGCTCAGTCCGTCACCGGCTCAGTCGCGGCGCTTCTCGAACGATGTGCCGTACGGCTTGTCCTGCAGAAACTCCAGGATGGCCATCTCGCGGGTGTCCGAGGGCAGCTCGTTCGGGTCCTCGAAGAGGCGTCCGGCGGCCCGGTCCGCGAGGTACTGCTTCATCTCCTCCTTGACCTTCGGCGCCAGGATCACGCAGCCGACGACGTTGATGAAGATGCACAGGAACAGGGCCGAGTCGGCGAAGTCGATGATGTTGCCGAAGGACACCATGCAGCCGATCACGATCATCACGCAGATGATGCTCCGGAAGACGAGGTCCTTGGTCTTCGACATGCCCACCAGGTAGCGCCAGGCCTGGATCCCGTAGTAGCTCCAGGTGATCAGGGTGGAGAACGCGAAGAGCGCCACGCAGATCGCCAGGACCACCGAGAATCCAGGCAGGAAGGTCTCGAAGGCGGCGGCCGTCAGACCCACTGGGTTGTCGTGGCCGACCCCGATGGCCTCCTCGTAGTCGGCGGGCCAGGCGAAGATGATCACCAAGGCGGTCATGGTGCAGACCACCACAGTGTCGATGAACGGCTCCAGGATGGCGTTGAAGCCCTCCGAGACCGGGCGGCGGGTCTTCACCGCGGAGTGCGCGATCGGGGCCGAGCCGATGCCCGCCTCGTTGGAGAATGCCGCACGCTGCACACCGATGATGATCACGCCGATGACACCACCGGTGATGCCCTCTGCGGTGAAGGCCCCGGAGATGATGGCGCCGAACGCGTCACCGATGTTGGTGATGTTCACCGCGATGACGATCAGGCAGGCCAGCACGTAGATGCCGGCCATCGTGGGCACGATCTTCGCCGTGGCGGAGCCGATCCGGCGGATGCCGCCGATGATGACCAGAGCCACCAGCCCCGCGAAGATCAGGCCGAAGATGAACGCCGAGGTGTCCGTGCCCAGGAAAGCGAACGCGGAGGTGCCGGTCATCTCGTCGAGCGTGCTGCCGGCGGACTCGATGGCCCCGTACGTCTGGTTGGCCTGGAACATGCCGCCGCCGATGATGCCGAACAGCATGATCGAGATCGCGAAGACGCCGGTGATGATGAGCACCGGCAGCCTGCCGAGCTTCCGGAACGCCACCGGCAGGTACTTGAACGGCCCGCCGTGGACGATGCCGTTCTCATCGATGTGGCGATACTTGACCCCCAAGGTGCACTCCACGAACTTGGTGCACATGCCGAACAGGCCGGCCAGGATCATCCAGAACGTGGCGCCGGGGCCACCCAGGGAGACCGCAGCGGCGACACCGGCGATGTTGCCGAGCCCCACGGTGCCGGAGACCGCAGCCGTCAGGGCCTGGAAGTGGGTGACCTCGCCAGGATCATCCTCGGTGGTCCATTTGCCGCGCACGATCTCAAAGGTCACCGGAGCGGTCCGGAACTGCACGAAGCCGAAATAGATGGTGAACCCGATGGCCGCGACGATGGCCCAGAGGACCACCAGCGGGCCGTCCCAGAGCGTGGTGCCCTCCGGGAACGGGGCACCGAGTGGAATCTCCACGTTGGTGCCGAAGATGAGATTGACGAAGAAGCCGGTGATCTCACCGAACCATTCGTCAATGGTGTCTGCGACGCCCTGCAGGCCGTTGCCGGTCTCTTCGACCTCGGCCATCGCCAAGACGTGTCCTCCTCTGGACATGTGTCGTCCCCCATCTGCATGTCGAGTGATGCTGATCACAACGATTGTGTGCCCTGAGAGTACTACCCGGTACGCACAACAATCTATATGCGAGATGTTTCAGGAGCTTTTCCGTACGCAATTCTGGTGCACCAGTTACGTTTCGAAGGATGCATTCTTTGCTGACGCGCGTCTGATCTGGGGCCACAGGGACGACGACGGCCCCGCACCGCACCACAGGGGTGCGGCACGGGGCCGTCTCGGCGTGTCGCCTCAGCTGATCTCGATGACCCGTCCCGGAGACGGAGCCGACTCTTCGGAACCGTACTCCCCCACATATTCAGTGCGGACATCGCGGATGAGGAAGAACAGGAAGACGAAGAGCAGGATGCAGATCACCAGCACCACGGGGTGCAGCCCCCGGCGCGGATCCCGTCCCGGCTGGTCCGAGGCGCCGCCGTCCTGCCCTTCGCCGCTCATCCCTCGATCCCGAGCTTGGCCAGCACGATCTCGCGGACCTTGCCGGCGTCGGCCTGACCGCGGGTCTCCTTCATGACCGGGCCGATGAGCGCGCCGATGGCCTTGAGCTTGCCGCCGGCCACCTTCTCCACCACATCCGGGTTCTCGGCCATGGCCTTCTCGACGGCGGCGGTGAGCGCACCGTCGTCGGAGACCACCTCCAGGCCGCGGGCGGAGACGATCTCCTCCGGCGAGCCCTCGCCGTCGAGATGGTGCTCCAGCACCTGACGGGCGATCTTGTCATTGATCTTGCCGGCATCGATCAGCCCGGCCAGCTCGATGATGGTCGCCGGGGTCACCCCCAGCGCCGCGGGTTCGAGATCGCGAGCGTTGGCCAGACGGGAGATCTCCCCCATCCACCACTTGCGGGCCACCGCCGGAGTGGCTCCGGAGTCCACGGTCTCCTCGATCTCGCTGAGCAGACCGGCGGCGACGACGTCGCGGAACTCCGCGTCCGCATAGCCCCAGGCCTCACGCAGACGGCGGCGACGCTCCGCCGGAGGCTCCGGCAGCTCGGCGCGCAGCTTCTCGATCCACTCCTCCGTGGTGACGATCGGCAGCAGATCCGGCTCGGGGAAGTACCGATAGTCGTCCGCATCGGACTTCGGACGCCCGGAGCTGGTGGTGCGGGTGTCCTCCTTCCAGTGACGCGTCTCCTGGACGATGCTCCCCCCGGCGCTGAGCACCCCGGCGTGACGGCGGATCTCGTAGGTCACCGCGTGCTCCACCGCGCGCAGGGAGTTCACGTTCTTGGTCTCCGAGCGGGTGCCGAACTCGCTGGCGCCCTTGGGCATCAGGGAGACGTTGGCGTCGCAGCGGACGTTGCCCCGCTCCATGCGGGCGTCCGAGATGTCCAACGCCTTGACGATGTCCCGGATGGCCGAGACATAGGCCCGAGCGATCTCCGGGGCCCGCTCGCCGGCCCCGACGATCGGCTTGGTGACGATCTCGATCAGCGGCACCCCTGAGCGGTTGTAGTCCACCAGGGAGTAGTCCGCGCCCTGGATGCGGCCGGAGCCGCCGGCGTGGGTGAGCTTGCCGGCGTCCTCCTCCATGTGGGCGCGCTCGATCTCCACGCGGAAGATCTCACCGTCGTCGAGCTCCACGTCCAGGTGGCCGTCGAAGGCGATCGGCTCGTCGTACTGGGAGGTCTGCCAGTTCTTCGGGGTGTCCGGGTAGAAGTACTGTTTCCGGGCGAAGCGGCAGGTCTCCGCGATCCGGCAGTTCAGTGCGAGGCCGAGCTTGATGGCGTCCTCCACCGCCTGCCGGTTGACCACCGGCAGGGTGCCGGGCAGACCCAGACAAACCGGGTTGACGTTGGTGTTCGGCTCGTCGCCGAAGGCGTTCGGCGCGGAGGAGAACATCTTCGTCTTCGTGTTCAGCTCCACATGGACCTCGAAGCCGAGGACCGGGTCGAAGCGGGCCATCGCCTCCTCGTAGGACAGCGGCGATGCCTCGGTGAGCGTCTCAGTCATAGGTGTCCTCACTCTCCTGCAGTCTGGGCCGTGACGGCGGGCTCGGCGGCCAGCTCGGGGATCTGGGCCCACAGCGGTTCGGCGTCGGCGGTGAGCAGACGCTCCAGGGCCGCACCTGCGTGGTAGACCCGGGCGTCCTCACGGGCGGGCGCGAGGAACTGGATGCCCACCGGCAGCTGGCCGCCGGCGCCGTCGTCGGCCAGCCCGCCGGGCACCGAGATGCCCGGGACACCGGCCAGGTTCGCCGGGATGGTGGCCACGTCGTTGAGGTACATGGCCAGCGGGTCGTCGAGCTTCTCCCCCAGCCGGAACGCCACGGTGGGCGAGGTCGGGGAGATCAGCACGTCGGCCTGCTCGAAGGCGGCCTCGAAGTCCTGCTGGATGAGGGTGCGGACCTTCTGCGCCGAGCCGTAGTAGGCGTCGTAGTAGCCGGCCGACAGCGCGTAGGTGCCCAGCACGATGCGGCGCTTGACCTCGTCCCCGAAGCCGGCGGCGCGGGTCGCCCCCATGACGCGTTCGATCGTCAGCGGCCCGTCCTCGGGGAGCACACGGTGGCCGTAGCGCACACCGTCGTAGCGAGCGAGGTTGGAAGAGGCTTCCGAGGGCATGATGAGGTAGTAGGCGCTCAGCGCATGCTCGAAGCTGGGGCAGTCGACCTCCACGATCTCCGCACCGGCCTCACGCAGCGCGTCCAGGGCCTCCTGGAAGCGGGCGAGCACGCCCTGCTGGTAGCCCTCCCCCTGCAGCTGCCGGATGACGCCGACCTTGAGGCCGGTCACGTCCACCCGGCGGGCCGCCTGGGCGAAGTCCGGCACCTCATCCGTCAGGGAGGTGGAGTCCTTCGGGTCGTGGCCGGCGATGAGCGCGTGCAGCAGCGCGGCGTCCTCGGTGGTCCGGGCCACCGGGCCGATCTGGTCCAGCGAGGACGCCATGGCGATGGCCCCGTAGCGGGAGACCGAGCCGTAGGTGGGCTTGGTGCCCACGGTGCCGGTCACCGCCCCGGGCTGCCGGATGGAACCGCCGGTGTCCGTCCCCAGGGCCAGCGGGGCCTCGAAGGCGGCGACGGCGGCCGCGGAGCCTCCGCCCGAGCCGCCCGGGATGCGGTCCAGGTCCCACGGGTTGCGGGTCACACCGTAGGCGGAGTGCTCCGTGGAGGAGCCCATCGCGAACTCGTCGAGGTTGGTCTTGCCCAGGATCGGCAGCCGGGCGGCCCGGATCTTCTCGATGACGGTGGCGTCATAGGGGCTCATCCAGCCCTCGAGCATCTTCGAACCGGCCGTGGTGGGCTGCCCGACGGTCACGATCAGGTCCTTGATCGCAATGGGCACCCCGGCCAGCGGGTGCAGCGCCTCGGCGTCGCCACCTCCGGCGGCGCGGATCTTGTCCACCTCGGCGGCGGTGTCCAGGGCCTCCTCGGCGGAGACGTGGAGGAAGGCGTTGATGCCGCGGTCCCCGCCGTCGACGGCGGTGATGCGGTCCAGGTGGGCCTGCACGAGCTCGGTGGAGGTGATCTCCCCGGCGCGCAGCTTCTCCGCCATCTGGGCGGCGGTCAGTCGGATCAGCTCAGTCATGGTCAGCCTCACTCCTCGTCCAGGATCGCCGGAACCTTGAATCGCCCGTCCTCGGCGTCGGGGGCGTTGAGCAGAGACTGCTCCTCGGTGAAGACCTCGCCGACGACGTCCTCACGGAAGACGTTGGTCAGCGGCAGCGGGTGGCTGGTGGCGGGCACGTCCTCGGAGACCGCCTCGGACACCTTCTTCACGGAGTCCACGATGACGGCCAGCTCGCCGGCCATCGTCGTCAGCTCCTCCTCGGTCATGCTGATATGTGCAAGTGTGGCCAGATGCTCGACGTCGGCGCGCGAGATCTCAGACATGCAGCTCCTACGGGGTCGTGGGGTTCACACGTGGATTTCGAAGTCCCCGACAGTCTAGTCGAGGCACCTGACGGGGACGGTCGGACTCCGTGCCCGGCCCAGGCCAGGTTCAGGGCGATCTCAGGCGGCCTACGGGGCGTCCGAAGAACGGGAAGCGGGCGTCCTTGCCGTGCTGCTCCCGGGTGATCACCAGGTCCCGGCTCGGGTCCTCGACGAATCCTTCGGAGCGGTACAGCCGGTGGGCCGCGGTCATGGAGACCAGACTGCACAGCACGATGCCCTCCGCACCGGCCTGCTCCGCCCGGCCGATGAGGTGCCGCACCATGGTCCGGGCGATCCCCCGGCCCTGGAACGCGGGCGCCACCGAGAGCATGCGGAACTCCATCTCGGTGCCGCGGGCGAGCTCGGCGAGCGCGTCGCCGGGCCAGGCGATGACGGCGGAGGCGGCGACCACGCCGTCGACCTCGGCCACGATCAGCTCGCCATGCTCCGCTCGGTAGGCGACGTCGGCCAGCTGCGAGATGTAGGGATCATCCGCCGACAGATGACCGCCGTCGACATAGGCTGCGACGGTGAGCTCGCCGATACGGGCATGATCGTCGGGCCGGGCCGGACGGATCACCGCCTCAGGGAGAGTGGAAGAACGCTCCGGCGCGGCACCGTCTTCGAGGAACTGGCCGGTCATCGGGCAGCGCCTTCTCCCGGCACCTTCCCATCCTGCGCCCGCCCGTCGTCCGCCCGCTCGTCGTCCGCCTGCCCGTCCTGTGCCTGCTCCTCGGCGAGGCCGATGGGCAGCGGGCGCAGCCGCGTATGGGGGATGCCGATGTCTCCGATGAGACACCAGTCTCCCCGCACCGAGCTGTCCGCCACGGCCGGGCGCCGCACCGGCACCCCGGCCTCCTCGGCGATCAGTGCGGCGGCGGACCAGTCGTGCTCCTGGATGCCGAACTCCGCGAAGGCCTCCACCGTGCCGTCAGCGACCATGCAGATGTCCAGGGCCGCTGCCCCGAGGCGCCGCAGATTGCCGAAGCTGTCGAGCATGGCGGCGACGGCGGCGGTCTGCTGAGCGCGCCGTTCGGGGTCGTAGCCGAAGCCGGTCGAGAGCAGACCCGCGGACAGGCTGCCCCGCGGGCCGCGCAGACGCACCGGATCCCCGATCGGCCGACCGGGTCCCTCCCCGTCGAGACGAGAGGTGAACGCCCCGCCGTCGCGCGAGGCCCACCAGAGGCGGCGCAGCCCGGGAGCATGGACGACGCCGACCAGCCACTGACCGTCGGGGCCCTGCACCGCCACCGAGGTGCCGTAGTAGAGGATGCCGCGCACGAAGTTGGTGGTTCCGTCGAGCGGGTCGATCGACCAGCGGTAGGCGGTGGCGCCGTCGGGGGCGACGGTGCCGTACTCCTCCCCCGTGACCGTGTCCTCAGGGCGCCGACGCCGCAGCACCGTGCGCACGGCCTGCTCGGCACGACGGTCGAAGTCGGTCACCAGGTCGGACTCCGAGCTCTTGGTCTCCACCCCGTCACTGCCCAGGGCCAGTCCGGAGGGCGCGACGTCGTCCCGCCCGGCCAGCACGGCGGCTCCGGCGGCGGCGGCCTCGCGGGCGATGTCCAGCAGCTGATGCGCAGCGGTCACGATGTGGTCTCCCAACCCTCGTCGATGATGTGTGGTGCACGTGATGTGACTCCTGATGAGCCGGGCGTCGTGCCGGGTCTCAGGACTCGAGGCCCTCGGGCCCCCTCTGCAGCAGGACGCCGAACTGCTCCTCGTCCAGCACCGGCACCCCCAGCGATGCGGCCTTGTCCAGCTTGGAGCCGGCGTTGGCTCCGGCCACGACGTAGGCGGTCTTCTTCGACACGGAGCCGGCGGCCCGGCCTCCGCGGGCGATGATCGCCTCTTTGGACTCGTCCCGGGACCAGTTCTCCAGACTGCCGGTGACCACCACCGTCAGGCCTTCGAGGGTGCGCGGCGTCTCCTCGTCGACGTCGTCGACCATGCGGACCCCGGCCTCCGCCCAACGCTCCACGATCCGCCGGTGCCAGTCCAGCGAGAACCACTCGTGCACCGCCGCCGCGATGGTGGGGCCCACTCCGTCGATGCCGGCGAGCTCCTCCTCGTCGGCGGCCTGGATCTTCTCCAGCGAGCCGTAGGCGGCGGCCAGGGCCCGCGAGGCGGTGGGGCCGACGTGCCGGATGGACAGCGCCACCAGCACACGCCACAGCGGCTGCTCCTTGGCCTTCTCCAGCTCGGAGAACAGCGTGCGGCAACGGTCGTTGGGATCCCCGTCCTGCTTGGCGAAGTACCGCTCCACGGTCCACAGTCCGGTCTTCGTCCACGTGCGCGAGGCGGCGTCGTAGTGCCGCTCCTCCCGCCAGACGTAGACGTCCTTGAGGTCCTCCGGGGAGAGGTGGAAGAGATCGGCCTCGTTGCGCAGCACCGGCGTCTGGGGCTCCGGCATCCCGTCCTCGCCGAAGGTCACCGTGACCCCCGACTCTGCGACGGCCTCGCAGCTGACCAGCTCGGGGAGGTCCGGGCGGCGGAAGTCCGGATCTGTCAGCGCACGACCGCCCTCCTCTCCGAGGCCCTCGATGTCCAGGGCGCCCCGGGAGCCGACGTGGATGACCCGTTCGGCCAGCTGGGCGGGACACGACTCCGCATTAGGACAGCGATAATCGACGTCGCCCTCCTTCGCGGGACGCAGCTCGGTCCCGCAGGCCGGGCACTTCACCGGGAAGGCGAACTCGTGGAGCTCCTCCTCCCGTCCCTCGCGGGAGGGAAGCACCGGGCCCAGCACCTCAGGGATGACGTCGCCGGCCTTGCGCACGATCACGTCGTCGCCGATCAGCACGCCCTTGGCCCGGACCACGTCCTGATTGTGCAGAGTGGCGCGGGAGACCACTGAGCCGGCGACCTTCTGGGGCTCCAGCACGGCGAAGGGCGTGACCCGGCCGGTGCGGCCCACCTGCACCTGGATGTCCACCAGGCGCGTGTGGACCTCCTCCGGCGGGTACTTGTAGGCGGCCGCCCAGCGCGGGACCCGCGAGGTGTGGCCCAGCGCGCGCTGCTGGTCGAAGTCGTCCACCTTGATCACGACGCCGTCGATCTCATGGACCAGCTCGTGGCGCCTGGACTGGTGCTCGTCCAGGTAGGCCTCGATGCCCTCATAGCTGCGCAGCAGCTTCGTGTAGGGACTGACCGGCAGGCCCCAGGAGGCCAGCAGCTCATAGGCCTCATGCTGCGAGCCCAGGTCAAGGCCCTCTCGGGCGCCGAGTCCGTGGACGAACATGCTCAGCGGGCGCTCGGCGGTCTTGGCGGGGTCCTTCTGCCGCAGCGAGCCCGCCGCGGCGTTGCGGGGGTTCGCCAGCGGCGGCTTCCCGGCGGCGGTGAGCCGCTCGTTGAAGGCGTGGAACTGCTCGGTGGGCATGAAGATCTCTCCGCGGACCTCCAACTCCGCAGGGTGACCCTCACCGGAGAGCCGCTGCGGGATGTCCTCGATGGTCAGCACGTTGTGGGTGACGTCCTCGCCGGTGGTGCCGTCGCCTCGGGTGGCCGCGCGGACCAGGCGGCCCTCCCGGTAGAGCAGGTTGATGGCCAGCCCGTCGATCTTGACCTCGGTGAGCCAGGTGGGCGTCGCGTCGGGGCGCACCTCGGCCAGAGAGGCGACGGCGCGGTCATACCAGGCGCGCAGCTCGGAGCGGGAGAAGACGTCCTCCAGGGAATACATGCGCTGCAGATGGGTGACCGGGGAGAACGCCTCGGAGACCTCGCCGCCGACCTCCTGCGTGGGTGAGTCCGCCGAGACGATCTCCGGATGCTCGGCCTCAATGCGCTGCAGCCGGGAGTAGAGCTCATCGAACTCCGCGTCAGAGATCAGCGGGGCGTCCTCCTGGTAGTACGCCACCCGATGGCGACGCACCTCCTCCACGAGCTGCTCGTACTCCTCACGCAGCGCCGTCGGCGGAGCGGATGGCTCGGCCGACGGCGCTGAGGCGGGCTCTGCGGTGGGTTCGGGAGCGGGCTCGACGGCGTCGCGGTCAGCAGTCTCGGTCACGCGCACCAGTCTATGACCTCCCCCGGACATGATCAGAGACCCCGCGCATCCGAGCCACGAGACCTCGGCCACGGCAGGCCCCATGCGTGGCCGCTCGACCCCGCGCCGCCCGGCGACGAGGATGGAGCCATGACTTCCGGACCTGCCGACGACGGCGCACGACGCGCCCAGGGCAGCATGCTGGTGCTCCTCGGGCTCGGCTGTCAGCAGGTGGGGGCGGCCCTGGCGGTCCTCGTCTTCCCCGCTGCGGGGCCTGTGGGCATGGTGGCCCTGCGCCTGGTGCTCTCCGCCGGCGTCCTGTGGGCCCTGGTCCGGCCCCGGGTCCGCGGCCTGTCCGCCCGGTCCTGGGGCGTGGCCGCCGGGTACGGACTCGTGCTGGCCGGTATGAACATCGCCTTCTACCTGGCGCTGGATCGCCTGCCGCTGGGCACCACGGTCACCCTGGAGATCCTGGGGCCGATCACCCTGAGCGTCCTCGCGTCACGCCGGTGGCTCAGCGCACTGTGGGCCGGGACCGCCTTCGCCGGCGTCGCGATGATCGGCTGGGACCCCGCCACGGAGCTGGATCCCGTCGGCGTGGTCTTCGCTCTGCTGGCCGCGGCGCTGTGGGCCGCCTACATCATGATGACCAGGCGCACCGGTCAGGAGTTCACCGGACTGATCGGTCTGACCCTGGGCATGACCGTCGGCGGGCTGGCGGTCGCGCCCGTCGCCATTGTCACCAGCGGTTCCGCGCTGTTCCAGCCGCACATCCTGCTGATCGGCCTGGGGGTGGCGCTGCTGTCCTCCACGGTGCCCTATGCGTTGGAGATGCTGGCGCTGCGGCGGCTGCCGCCCAGCGCCTTCGCGATCCTTCTGGCCCTGGCCCCGGCGATCGCGGCGGGCGCCGGATTCCTCCTGCTCGGCCAGCAGCTCTCGGTCCATGCGCTGCTGGGCATGGGACTGGTGGTGGTCGCCGCGATGGGATCGGTGCGCGGATGAGGCGCGCGGTGCGGCACCTTCCGGATCCGCGAGCAGGATCCGCGAGCAGGGTCGGCGGGACTCAACCCTCGCGGACGTCCACCACGATCACGGTGACGTTGTCCCGGCCGCCTTCGCGCAGCGCCTGGTGGATCAGCCAGTCCACGGTGTCCTGGGGGGAGCGTCCGGCGTCGAGGATGTCGGCGATCTGCTGGTCGGTCAGCTCTCCGGTGAGCCCGTCGGAGCAGATCAGCAGCCGCTGGCCGGCCTCCACCGGCGCCATCGTGTAATCGCCGCTGAACAGGTCGCCGGCACCGAGGGCGCGGGTGATGACGTTGCGGTTCGGGTGGTCGCGGAGCTCCTCGGCGGTGATCATCCCGGACTCGAACATCTCCTGGACCTGCGAGTGGTCGCGGGTCAGCTGACGCAGCCGCCCGTCCTGGTGCAGATAGGTGCGCGAGTCACCGATGTTGAACACCAGCCACTGCAGCCGCTGGCCGGCCTCCACCAGCACCGCGCCGGTCAGCGTGGTGCCGGCCTTGGCGTCGGTGGCCTCGCGGATCCGCTCGTCGGCGTCGTCCAGGCAGGCCTGCAGCTCCACCCGGGTGATCGGCCCCGGAGCGGGGTCCCAGCCCTCGGCGAGCGCCTGCACCGCCAGGGCGGAGGCCACCTCGCCGGCCTCGTGGCCGCCCATGCCGTCCGCGACGGCGAACAGCGAGTCGGTGACCACCGACGAGTCCTCGTTGAGCTCACGGCGCAGACCGACGTGCGAGCCGTACCCGTAGTCCAGGTAGAGCCCGTGGTCCGGGCGCGGCTGCTGCTCGTCGTCCATGGTCGTCTGGTGCCCTTCGGTCAGTGGGTGCGGGAGATCCGTGCGGCGCGAGGGTGCGCCGGGTCACCAGACCATCATGTCACGATGAGGTCACGTTCCACAGCCGCGACGAGAGCTCAGGAGTTCTCCAGGACGATCCCCGTGCCGCCGGCGCGCAGCAGCATGTGCGGCTGCACCTCCCCGAACCCGCGCACGATCCGCGGCGGCTGCGGGACCAGCAGGTAGTCGTCCTCGGACTCCAGAGCCCGGGCCGTGACGGAGTCCACCAGGATGGTGCCGGGATCGGCCAGGGCCGTGAGCCGGGCCGCGAGGTTCACGGTGGGCCCGTAGATGTCGCCCATCCGGGACAGCACGCGCCCCCAGACCACGGACACCCGGGCCTGGGGCAGGACGTCGTCGGCGGCGATCGTCTCGGCCAGGGCCAGTGCGATCTCCGCACCGGCCTCCGGGGTCTCGGCGTTGAACAGGACTTCGTCGCCGACGGTCTTGACGAGCCGACCGCCGCCGATGGAGATGATCTCCGCGCAGCGGGACTCGAAACGCTGCACGGTCTGCGCCAGAGTGCGTTCGTTCATGGTGCGGGACAGCGAGGTGTAGGAGACGAGGTCCGCGAAGCCGACGGCACGGGCCAGCGGCAGCGGAGAGTCGTGCTCGGAGCCGTCCCGGCCCTGGGCGGTGGCGGCCAGCCCGGACTCCACTCGCACAGTGAGCCGCTGCAGCGCCGCGGAGAGCTGCCGGCGCCAGGCGTAGCTCATGAGGCTCTCGATCGGCGCGATCAGCTCCGGCAGGGTCTCCACCACCTGGGTCCGTGCCGTGGCGTCGGAGAGCTGCTGGTTGGCGATCTTGTCCTCCACCAGCGCCTCGATCTGCCAGACCACCATGCGGTCGGTCATCTGGCCCACCGAACGGGTCAGCGAGATCGCGGTCTCCTCGTTGAGGTGGCCGTCGCGCACCAGCGAGATCATCGTGGACAGCGCCTCGACGTCGGCGTCGGTGAACGCCTTGACGTCGTCGTCCAGGTTGGGGAAGCCCAGGGCGCGCCACAGCTTGCGGGCGGCGTGGGTGGAGACGCCGAGCTCGCGGGCCATCTCCCGGTAGGTCAGGGTGCGCTCGGCACCGAGCAGCCGGCGTTCCAGGTCCCGGATGCCGCGGTGCCAGTCCTGCTGCTCCACCGTGGGGATCGGGATCGCAGCAGTCTCCGGCGCCCGCTCCCAGCCGTCCGGCGCGGATCCCGACGACGACGCCGCGGCACCCGCCGGGGCCGAGGGGGCCGAGGCCGCTGAGGCCGCTGAGGCCGCTGACCGTGCGGCCGAACGGGCCTCAGCGCGGGTCCGGCCCGCGGGACGTCCCGACCTCTCGTCTCCGGGGTCATGCGGGGTGTGCGCCACCGGCGCCGGCTCGGACGACGGACCGCCCTCCCGTGCACGTCCCTCACCAGAACCGCCCTCACCAGAACTGTGTGGGCCGGCGTCCGGAGCAGGGGGAGCCGGAGGCGTGGGGGCAGTGGCGGCGGGTGAGTCCCCGGGCGCGCGCCGCACCCCACCGGGCACGGCCGCCGCGGGGCGGGGCAGGGCGATCTCTCCGGTGTGCAGGCTCGGCGTGGTGACGGGCCGCGGGGACGGGAAGTCGGACCAGTCGGACCGGGCGGCGGCGAGCTGCTCGTCGGTGTACCCGACGGCGTCGCGGTCGATCTCCCCGGTCTCACCGGTCAGACTGTGGGCACCGGGATCCGCGTCGACGTCCTCGGCGGGGGGTCCCTCCGGGGGCGTGGACGCGTCTCCGGAATCGCCTTCCGGGGCGCCGAAGCCGCGCCGGCGGGCCCGCTCCCAGGCGAGCCGCCCATGCTCGGCCGGGCTCTCCTGGGGACCGGTCTGACGCCGGGCGGACTCGTCTCGAGACTCATCGACCATGGTCACACCGCCTGTCCCGGAGACTGTCCGAATCGTGGCTGCTGCCGGGGCGCCGCAGTGCCCGGCGGGGAGGAGTGCCCCTGAGGATGGGGGGACTGCTGGGCGGCGTGCTGCCGGGCGGCGGCCTGCCGGTAGGTGCTCAGCTCCTCGGCCATGACCGTGTGGAAGTGCTCGACGTCCGGCATGTCTGTCAGCACCGTGCGCTGCTGCTGACCGTAGGCGCCGTGCAGCAGCACCAGATCGCCGGCTCCCTGGACAGCCTGCAGCCGCGACTGCTTCAGCTGCACCTCGGACATCAGCCCCAGCGGCACCACCACCGGCTGAGGGGCGCCGAGGATGTTCTTCTGCACCACCCGCAACGTGGTGAGGTAGGTGTGCCGCAGCGCCCACCGCAGCAGGGGGCGGAGCGTACCGAGCACCAGGACCAGACCGCCGGCCACCCAGATCAGGAACACCCCGATGTGGCTGTAGTACCGGATGAACTCCGGCTGCGAACCGCGGGACACGTAGCCGAGGAGGAAGCTCATCACGGTGACCGTGACGAGCAGGTTCACCAGGGCCGGGATCAGCGCACGAAGATGAGCGCGTGTGCGCACGACGACCTGTTCGCCGTCCACGAGCTTCAGCTTCATCGCGTGCCCTCGTCCTCCGCTCTGATCAGGTCAGACCTGTGCCGCCTGTCCGGCGAGGTCCGCGGCCAGTCTACCCGTGGGTCTCAGGCCTGCGCCCGCCGCAGGTGGATGACGTCTCCGGCGGAGAAAGGCCGTCGCCGCTGCGCCGCCGAGCCCTCCACCGCCTCCCACGGCGCCTCCGGCGCGCTCCGACGCCGGGTGACCTCCACCTGCAGGGAGCCGTCGTCCTGCAGCCCGACCGCGGTGCCGCTTTCGGCTCCCCCACCGGGCAGCTCCACACGCACCTCCTGGCCGAGGGTGTCCATGACCTCCTGCACGCGGGCACCCAGCGCACTGTCCCGCACGGAGCCGCGGGCCGCAACGCCCTCCAGGTCGGCGAGGTTCTGCGCCAGACGCTCCAACAGTGCGGCGAGCACCTCGGTGCGCAGCGTCGCGAGGTCGGGCGACCCCGCCCCGGCCGCCGACGCCCGTCCCTCGCCCAGTCGATCCAGCTCCAGCAGCACCGAGGTGGACGTCGGCGTCGGCAGGTCCTCGGCGCGCAGCAGCACGTTGATCCCGATCCCCAGCACCACGGTCACCCCACCGGCGGCGCCCGCAGGGACGGGCGCCAGCACCGCCAGGATTCCGGAGATCTTGCGCCCGTCGATGTGCACATCGTTGGGCCATTTCAGCTGCGCCGGGATGCCGTGGCGCTCCCGGAGAACCTCTACGAGGCTCAGGCCGGCCACCAAAGAGATCCAGGGCAGCCGGCGCGTGGGGTCGACGCCGTCGCGTCCCGGACGCAGCACCACGGAGGTGGACAGCGAGGTCCGCGGAGGCGAGGACCAGCCGCGGCCGAGCCGACCGGTGGCCCCCGTCTGCTCCTCCGCGGTGAGCACGGACAGATGCGGCCAGGTCTCGGCGAAGCCCGGCTCCCCGGCCGCCCGAGAGAGCTGCAGGTTGGTGGAGTCGACAGCCTCGACCACCCGCAGCCGGGAGTACGGGCCCTCGGCGACCAGCTGCTGACGCAGCCACGCGGCGTCCAGGGGCGACGCCGTCGTCGGCTGCTGCTCGCCGCCGGTGCTCTCTGAGCCGCCGAGGGCCTCGGTGCTCGCTGTGCTTCCTGTGCTGTCCTGTGTCATGCGGCTCCTCCGCCTCCTGCAGCTGCGCGGTGCCGTAGGAGGGCACCTGATGACCGGGCGCCGAGACCCGGCCGGAGCGACCGGAGGTCAGCGGCTCAGAGGAAGATGTCCGGGATGAGCTCGCGCCCGTGCTCCACAGCGTAGTCGGAGAGGTCCTCCACGCCCGCGGCGGCCAGCACCTTCTCGTCGGTGAGGAATTCTCCGGTGCGGCGTCCGGCGGCACCGGAGAGCAGCGCGAGCGCCGCATCCGCGACCACTCCCGGGGTGCGGGCCGAACGGATCATCTCCTCCCCTCCGGGCATCGCCCGGATGGCCGCGGTGTCGATGAGGGTGGCGGGCCACAGGGAGTTCACGTCCACGCCGTCGGCGGCCAGCTCCTGAGCCAGGCCGGCGGTCGTCATGGACATGCCGTACTTGGCCATCGTGTAGCCCAGGTGGCGGCCGAACCACTGCGGGTCCAGGCGCCCGTCGGCGCCGGTCAGCGGCGGAGACAGGGTGAGGATCTGCGCGTGGCGGCCGTCGGCGGCGGCCTGACGCAGATGCGGCATCGCCGTCTTGGACAGGTGGAAGGTGCCGCGGACGTTGATGTCGTGCATCAGGTCGTAGCGCTTCATGTCCAGGGCCTCGGTGGTGGACAGATCGATGGCCGACGCGTTGTTGATGACGATGTCCACGCCACCGAACTCGCTGACCGTGGTGTCCACGGCGCGGAGCACGTCGGCGTCCTCGCGCAGATCCCCGACGATCGCCAGGCCGCGACCTCCGGCGGCCTCGACGTCGGCCACGGCGGTGTGGACGGTGCCGGCGAGCTTGGGATGCGGGGTGTCGGTCTTGGCGAGCATGGCGATGTGGGCACCGCGCCCGGCGAGCGCGACGGCGATGGCGTGCCCGATGCCGCGGCTTCCGCCGGACATCAGCACGCGGGCGCCGTGGAGATCCCGGGGGCCGATCAGCTGGGTGGGCGTCGTGGCGGGGGTGGGTGCTTCTGGCTCAGTCATGCCCTCAATTCTACTCATGAGTAACCCCCTTCTGTCATCTGCGTCACATCGACATCCGACCCCCGGGCCAGCCTTGTAGGGTTCCTACAGTCGTCAGACCCCTGCCCCGGGCTAGACTGGCCGCTGGATTGTAGAGTTCCTGAAGGATCCGGCAGTGACCCCGATGACGCCCCGCGCGTCCCGCGGCGCCGCCGTCCACCCGACCGCCGGAGAAAAGGGTTCCCCACGGACGATGAGCACCTCCCCCCGCACTGACGCCAGCGCCAGCACCGACGGCCGCACCGCCCCGAAGCCGGGCGCGGAGCATGATCTGGCGACCACCGCCGGGAAGCTGGCCGAGTTCCGCCGCCGTCGGGACCAGACCCACGCCCCCGCCGGGGAGGCGGCCGTGGAGAAGCAGCACTCCCGCGGCAAGCACACGGCCCGCGAGCGCATCGAGATGCTGCTGGACCCCGACTCCTTCGTGGAGCTCGACGCCCTGGCCGTGCACCGCTCCACCTCCTTCGGCATGGAGAAGAAGAAGCTGCTCGGCGACGGCGTCGTCTCCGGCTACGGCACCATCGACGGTCGTCTGGTCGCCGTCTACTCCCAGGACTTCACCGTCTTCGGCGGCTCCCTCTCCGCGGTCAACGGGGAGAAGATCGTCAAGGTCCAGGAGTTCGCCGCCCGCAACGGATGCCCGGTGATCGGCATCAACGACGGCGGCGGCGCCCGCATCCAGGAGGGCGTGGCCTCCCTGGCCATGTTCGCCGACATCTTCCGGAACAACGTCCACTCCTCCGGCGTGGTTCCCCAGATCACCCTGATCATGGGCCCCTCGGCCGGCGGGGCGGCCTACTCCCCGGCGCTGACCGACTTCGTGATCATGGTGGACAAGTCCTCCCACATGTTCATCACCGGCCCCGACGTCATCAAGTCGGTCACCGGCGAGGACGTGGACATGGAGACCCTCGGCGGGGCGCGACAGCACAACACCACCACCGGCACCGCCGCCTACCTGGCCTCCGACGAGGAGGACGCCCTCGAGTTCGTCAAGGAGCTGCTGGAGTTCCTGCCGCTGAACAACCTCGCCGAAGCCCCGGTGGAGCCGGCCGAGGAGCGGGCGAAGATCGAGGCCGAGGACGAGGCGCTGAACACCCTCATCCCCGACTCCGCCAACCAGCCCTATGACATGCACGTCGTCATCGAGCAGATCCTCGACGACGGCCACTTCCTGGAGCTGCAGGCCCTCTACGCCCCCAACGTGGTGATCGGACTGGGCCGGGTGGAGGGCCGCAGCGTCGGCGTCGTCGCCAACCAGCCCTCCCAGTTCGCCGGAACCCTGGACATCGCGGCCAGCGAGAAGGCCGCCCGCTTCGTCCGCTTCTGCGACGCGTTCAACATCCCGATCCTCACCCTGGTGGACGTGCCCGGCTTTCTTCCCGGCACCGACCAGGAGTTCAACGGCATCATCCGCCGCGGGGCCAAGCTGCTCTACGCCTACGCCGAGGCCACCGTCCCCAAGATCACGGTGATCACCCGCAAGGCCTTCGGCGGGGCCTACATCGTCATGGGCTCCAAGAAGCTCGGCGCCGATGTGAATCTCGCCTGGCCCACCGCGCAGATCGGTGTGATGGGCGCCCAGGGTGCGGTCAACATCCTGCACCGTCGGGAGCTGGCCGCCGTGGAGAAGGAAGGCGGAGACGTCGAGGCCCGGCGCGCCGAGCTCATCGACGACTACGAGACCGAGCTGCTCAACCCCTACCAGTCCGCCGAGCTGGGCTACATCGACGCCGTCATCGAGCCGGCCGAGACGCGCTGGCAGGTCACCAAGGCGCTGCGGGCGACCTTCCACAAGCGGGAGGCACGGCCGGCCAAGAAGCACGGCAACATCCCGCTGTGACTCGCCGCACCTGCAGCACCTGCAGCACCGAGACCGCCGCTGGGCCCCGCCGGGCCCGACGTCCAGGAAGGAGGCGACGCCGATGACCGAGACCACCCAGGACCCGACCGAGGGGGACTCCCCGGAGACACCCGTCCTGCAGCTCACCGGCACCCCGCTGGGCGCGGAGGAGCTCGCCGCGGTGGCCGCCGTCGTCGGGCGCCTCGCCACCGCGGAGCCCGTGGAGGACGCCGACGCCGGAGGGACCGGCCCGCGGGACCGCACTCTGCAGCGGCGCCGCCATCTGGGCCTGTGGGGCCGCCCCGGCACGGACTCCTGGCAGCACGCGGCAGGACTGAGGTGACCCGGTGAGCGCACATCATGACAAGACTCCCCGACTGATCCTCGCCTCCGCCTCCCCCAGCCGCCGTCAGATCCTCGAGGAGGCCGGCCTCGACTTCGAGGTCGTCGTCTCCGAGGTGGACGAGCCCGCCGTCGTGGCCTCCGCCGTCGAGGCGCTCGGACCTCTGACCCCCGCCGAGGAGGCGCTGCTGCTGGCCCGCACCAAGGCCGAGGACGTCGCCTCCCGAGGCGCGGCCCGCGGCGCCCTGGTGCTGGGCTGCGACTCCGTCTTCGAGCTCGACGGCGTCGCCTACGGTAAGCCCTATGAGGTAGAGGTGGCGGTGCAGCGCTGGCGGCATATGCGGGGCGCCACCGGCATCCTGCACACGGGCCACTGGCTGGTGGACGCCTCGAGCGCCACACGCACCACCGGCTCCAGCTGGCTGGGCCAGAGGCCCGGCCACGACGGCGAGCTGAAGGCCGCCGGCGAGACCGTCTCCACCCGCATCACCTTCGGCCGGCCCACCGATGAGCAGATCCGCGACTACGCCGAGTCCGGGGAGCCCCTGCACTGCGCCGGGGCCTTCACCCTGGAGGGCGCGGCCGCGAAGTTCATCGAGCACGTCGACGGCGACCGCGAGTCGGTCATCGGCGTCTCGCCCGCCGCGCTGGCCCGGCTGCGCGCCCAGCTGGCGCCTGAGGCCCCTCCCGTGTCGAGCGGCCGAGGATGACGGGATCTCCGGCGATGCGACGGCGTGTCGCCGGACAGATGCCGTCAGAATCGGCCACCAGATGAAGAATTCGCAGCGTCCACCCCGACTACCAGGAGTGCAGAAGAGACCATGACCCAGTTCAGCAAGGTGCTGATCGCCAACCGCGGGGAGATCGCGGTGCGGGTGATCCGTGCGGCCCGTGACGAGGGGCTGTCGACCGTCGCCGTCTACGCCGACCCGGACCGCGACGCCGTCCACGTCACCATGGCCGACGAGGCCTACTCCCTGGGCGGAGCCACCGCGGCGGACAGCTACCTGGTGGTCGAGAAGATCCTGGAGGCCGCCCGCGCCACCGATGCGGACGCCGTGCACCCCGGCTACGGCTTCCTCTCCGAGAACGCCGACTTCGCCCGTGCCGTGCGCCTGGCCGGACTGACCTGGATCGGCCCCTCCCCCGAGGCCATCGAGACGCTGGGCGACAAGGTCTCCGCCCGCCAGCTGGCCGAGAAGGTCGGCGCCCCGCTGGCGCCCGGCACCAAGCAGCCGGTCAAGGACGCCAAGGAGGTCATCAGGTTCGCGGACAAGCAGGGTCTGCCCATCGCCATCAAGGCCGCCCACGGCGGCGGCGGGCGCGGCATCAAGGTGGTCCGCGAGCATGAGGAGATCACCGAGCTCTACGAGTCCGCCGTCCGCGAGGCCACCGCGGCCTTCGGGCGGGGCGAGTGCTTCATCGAGCGCTACCTGGACGCGCCGCGGCACGTGGAGACCCAGTGCCTGGCCGACGAGCACGGCAACGTGGTGGTGGTCTCCACCCGTGACTGCTCCCTGCAGCGGCGCAACCAGAAGCTCGTGGAGGAGGCTCCCGCGCCGTTCTTGAGCCGCCAGCAGAACCGGCAGCTCTACCGCGCCTCGAAGGCGATCCTCCGCGAGGCCGGCTACACCGGCGCCGGGACCTGCGAGTTCCTGGTGGGCCGCGACGGCACCATCAGCTTCCTGGAGGTCAACACCCGCCTGCAGGTGGAGCACCCGGTCTCCGAAGAGGTCACCGGCATCGACCTGGTCCGAGAGCAGTTCAGGATCGCCCGCGGCGAGCGGCTGGGCTACGACGACCCGGAGGTCCGCGGCCACAGTATCGAGTTCCGCATCAACGGCGAGGACGCCGGACGGAACTTCATGCCCGCCCCCGGCAAGCTCGAGCGCTTCGACCTGCCCAGCGGGCCGGGCGTGCGCGTGGACTCCGGCGTGCGCGCCGGGGAGACGATCTCCGGGGCCTTCGACTCCATGATCGCCAAGCTGATCGTCACCGGCGCCACCCGGGAGCAGGCCGTCCAGCGGGCCCGCCGCGCCCTGGCGGAGATGACCGTCGAGGGCATGCCCACGGTGATCCCCTTCCACCGCCAGGTCCTCGAGGATCCGGCGTTCGTCCCCGAGCTGGCCGAGCACGACGGCGGCCACGGCCACCGGAAGGCGCCGACGTCGTTCTCGGTGCACACCCGGTGGATCGAGACCGAGTTCGACAACACGATCCAGCCGTTCAACATGCTGGCCGCTCACGCCGATCCCGAGCACGAGGAGGAGCGCGCCTCCGTGGTCATGGAGGTCAACGGCAAACGCGTCACCGTCGGACTGCCTGCCTCTCTGGCGGCCGGCAAGCTCGCCACCCAGGCGGGCAAGAAGCGACGCCGCAAGCGCACCGCCGCGGCCACCGGCGCCTCCGGGGACCAGCTGACCTCGCCCATGCAGGGCACCATCGTGAAGGTCCACGCCAAGAACGGGGACAAGGTGGCCGAGGGCGACCTGATCCTGGTGCTGGAGGCCATGAAGATGGAGCAGCCGCTGACCGCCCACAAGGCCGGCAAGCTCAAAGGGCTCAAGGCCGCGGCCGGCGCCTCGGTGAGCGCGGGAGAGGTGCTCGCCACGATCGAGGGCTGAGCAGCCGCACTCCGGGATGGCCCCGGAGGGATTGTCACTAAACGTCGCGTCAGTGCACGCACTCCGACAATCCCTCCGGGGTCATCGCTGTTCCGCCCGATGGCTTCGCGGTTTGGGCCCTTTTGACGCGTGAATCTGCGCCAAAAGGGCCCAAACCGCAGAAGCATCGTTGTATTCGGCGCAGATCCCCCTCAGTAGTACACCGCCAGCGGTCCGTTCGGTCCCGGCACCACCTGCACCTCGGTATTGAACACTCGGGTCAGGACGTCGTCGCGCATGATCTCGGCCGGAGTGCCGTGCTCCACCACCTGCCCGTCCTTCATGGCCAGGATCCTGTCCGAGTAGTGGGCGGCGAAGTTGATGTCGTGCAGCACGATGACCACGGTCCGGTCGAGCTCGTCGGCAGCACGGCGCAGCTGCTTCATCATCGCCACCGCGTGCTGCATGTCCAGGTTGTTCAGCGGCTCGTCCAGCAGCACGTAGTCGGTGTTCTGCGCCAGCACCATGGCTACATACGCCCGCTGTCGCTGCCCGCCGGAGAGCTGGTCCAGATACCGGTCCTCCAGGTCGGTGAGGTCCAGAAAGTCGATCGCCTCGGAGATGTACTTCTCGTCCCCCAGCGTCAGCCTGCCCTTCGAATAGGGGAAGCGCCCGAAGCTGACCAGCTGCCGCACCGTGAGCCGGGTGACGAAGTGGTTCTCCTGGCGCAGCACGGAGATGATCTTCGCGATCGCCTTCGAGGGCGTGTTGACGACGTCGTGACCGGCCACCTCGATGCGCCCGGAGTCCAGGCTCAGCAGCCGGCCGATCATCGTGAGGATCGTGGACTTTCCCGCCCCGTTGGGGCCCACCAGGGCGGTGATCCCGCCGGCGTCGATGTCGACGCTGACCGGCCCGATCGACACGGACGAGGAGTAGGCCTTGCTGACATCGGTCAGGGAGATCACAGGCGTCCCTTTCGCAGGAGGAAGAACAGGAAGACGAGCCCGCCGACGAGCTCCACGATCACCGTCACCGCTCCCCCCGCGTCCCAGACGTGGCGCAGGACGAAGTAGCTCGCGGAGAGGACCGCGTAGCCGCACAGGAACCCGAGCGGGAAGAGGTGCCGGTGCGAGTAGGTGTCGCCGAACTGGTAGGCCAGGGCGGCGGTGAGGAAGCCCAGGAACATCATCGGACCCACCAGCGCGGTGGCCAGGGAGATCAGGATGGAGACCAGCAGCAGGATCTTGATGACCTCCCGCTTGTGGTTCAGCCCCAGGTTGGTGGCATTGTCCTTCCCCAACGCGATGACGTTGAGCTTCGGCGCCCACAGCCACAGCACGACGGCGACGGCGAGCGCGATCGGGATCGCGTAGGGCAGGTACTCGGCCCGGGCGTTGGAGAGGTTGCCGAAGAGCCGTGCGGTGAGCACGTCGAACTCGGAGGGGGTGAGCATCCGCTGCATGAAGGTGGACAGCGAACCCAACGTGCCGCCGAGCACCACACCCACCAGCAGCATGATGTGGATGTTGGAGAACTTCCCGGACAGCAGCCACGTGTAGAGGCCGGTGGCCAGCAGCATCATGACCGCCATCTGCAGGAAGAACTGCGGAACGCCCACCAGCATGACGACCCCGGTGATGCCGAAGAGGTAGACGAATCCGGTCTGGATGGCGGTGTAGAGGGAGCCGAAGCCCATGATGCCGGGGGTGATGATCCGGTTGTTGACCGCCGTCTGGAAGGCGATGGTGGCCATGGCGTGGCACAGTGCGACGACGGCGATGGTCAGCAGGGAGTCCCGCCGCATCCCGGCGATGAGCCACCACCCGTCGGAGCCCGCGGGCATGGGGTTGTTGTAGAACAGGATCCCGGCCGTGGAGCCCAGCGAGATGAGGATCAGCACGGCGGTGACCAGTGCGTAGACCCGACGGTGCCGCCGACCGGTGAGGGGCCCGGAGCTGCGCGACTGCTGCGGCGTCTGCTGCGTCCCCCTCTGCGCGGGCGCGTCCTGCGCGGTCTTCAGCATCACGTGACGAGTCCTCCCTTGCGGCGCTGCCTCAGCAGCAGCCCGATGAACACGATCCCACCGACCAGGCCCAGCACCATGGAGACGGGGACCTCGAAGGGAGCGATGATGAGCCGGCCGATGAGGTCGCACAGGGTCACAGTGGAGATCCCGACCAGACACACCCAGGGAAGGTTGCTGCGCAGGTCGTCGCCGCGGAACAGGGCCACGATGTTGGGCACCACCAGGCCCAGGAACGGCAGGGTCCCCACCACGGTGGCGGTGACCCCGGTGGCGACGGCGACCATGGCGGTGCCCATGAACAGCACGAGCGTGTAGTTCAGCCCCACATTGGTGGCCATGTCCTTGCCGAGCCCGGCGGCGGTGAACTGATCGGCCACCAGAAACACCAGCACGGTGACGGCCAGCACGATCCACATCAGCTCATAGCGGCCCTGGATCACGCCGGTGAAGGATCCCTGGAACCAGATGCCGAGCGTCTGGAGGGTGTCGGTCATCAGTGCCAGATAGGTGGTGAAGGAGCTGACCACCGCCCCGAGCATGATCCCGATGATGGGCACGATGAGGCTGGACTTCAGCGAGACCCGGCGCAGGAACAGGAAGAACACCATGGTGCCCAGGAACGCCATCGCCACGGCAGCGGACATACGGGCCAGCAACGAGGCGGTGGGGGCCAGCCACATGACCAGGATGAGACCGAGTCCTGCCCATTCGGTGGTCCCGGTGGTGGTGGGCTCCACGAAGCGGTTCTGTGTCAGCAGCTGCATGATGACCCCGCACATGGCCATCGAGGCTCCGGCGAGCACGAGCGCGACGGTCCGCGGGATGCGGGTGATGCCGAACATCCAGAAATTGCCCTCGGCGAAGACGTCGAACTGCCCCACCAGCAGTGAGGCGGCCAGCAGGCCGAGGGTGACGACGACGGCGAGCAGGAACGACGGCGTCAGCAGCGGGCGCCGTCGGGAGCGCTGCTCGTCGACGAGGATGTCGCGGCTCGTGTAGGCGATGTCCTGCCGCAGCGTGGAGGTCATGATGTCTTTCCGGGTGGGTCAGGTGCAGGGGCACGGCCGAGCCCCGCCCGTGAGAAGACGGCCGGGGCTCGACCGGCTCAGCGGTCGGCGTCGAGGACGCTCACCGGGCGGCCTCGAGCGCGTCGGCGAAGTCCTCCAGGAACTCGGTGTAGGCCTGGATGTCCTCGGTGAGGTACATGTTCTGCGGCATGTAGACGATCTGGTCCTCCTGCACCGCAGTGACCTCCTGCAGCGCCGGGGAGTCGGCGATCAGCTCGCCGGCCGGGGTGTACTCGGGGTCGTCGGGGGCCATGCCGTCGCGGTCCAGGACGATGATCCAGTCCGGGTTCGAATCGGCGATGGCCTCCACGGAGATGTCGTCGCCCTCATGGTCGCTGGACTGGTCGTCGACCTCCAGTGCCGGGACGAGGTCGAACTCCTGGAAGATCGGGGCCACTCCGCGGCCCTGGTTCGGGCCGGCGTAGTTGATGTCCCCGCCGGAGGTCAGCACTCCCATCACGCTGGAGTCGCCGTCGTAGGCGGCCTCCACCCGGTCCATGGCGGCCTGCAGGCCCTCGACGAGCTCGGCGGCCTCGTCCTCGGCTTCGAATACCTGGCCGAGCTTTTCGGTCATCTCGATGAGCCCGTCGAAGAATGTCTCCGGGTCGGTGGTGGCCTCGTCGAACTCGAGGATCACGCTGTCATCCGGCAGCAGGGCGGCGATGTCGTCGTAGTACTGCTGGTAGCGCTGCCCGGTGACGACCAGGTCCGGCTCCGCAGCGACGATGAGCTCGAGGTTGGGCTCACGGTGGTTGCCGGTGTCGAGGATGTCCTCGTCGTCGGCGTAGTCGGTGATCCCGGTGCCCATCAGAGCCCGGGCGGCGACGGTCAGCTCGACGCCGAAGTCCTCCAGCGTGCGGAAGGTGCGGTTGTCGAACGCGCCGACGGACTCGATGGAGTCCACGTCGATCTCATGGGTGCCGTGGTCGTCGTCGATGGTGACGACACCGGCACCCTGTGACGACGAGGCCGCGTCGGCGTCGGATCCCGCCTCGGATCCGGCGTCGGACCCGGCGGATGCGTCGGAGCAGGCGGTCAGCGCCAGGGCGGCGACGGCGAGCACGGACAGCCCGGCGGCGGCACGGGAGGTGGAGCTGGTGGTCTCAGCAGAGGTCATGGGGCCTTCCTCAAGGTCACGGGTCGGCGCCGGTGCGGGGCGGCCGACAGTGGTGGAGTGTGTGATGGACTCGGGTGCGAGGCGGCGGGTCGGACCACAGACTGCGAAAGAGGTCACACCTACCTTCGCCGAATGACTTAGCCCAGCCTAAGCAAATAAGAACCTATCGACTTGGCTAATGCGCTGCAAGTTGGTGACGACCCCATGACGGATCGCAGCCCTCCACAGCCTCGTCGGACCGGACGGACCAGCATTCGAGGGCGGCTCCGGCTAGGCTGGCGGAGATGTCTGAGACCTCTGCGCTCGCCCTGCTGCTGACGCCCGAGGGCTGGGAGCTGCTGAACTCGCTCCCGCCCTATGATGCCGACGACGCCGCCCGGCTCAACACCGAGCTGCGGCGCGCCGGCCACTCGCCGGAGCTGGTGGCCGCCGCACTGACGCAGTCCCGCCTGCGCCGGGACGCCGCAGCGAAGTTCGGTGACTTCGCCGCCCGGATGCTGTTCACCCAGGACGGGCTGCAGCAGGCCACCCGACTGCCCGTGGCGGCGGGTCACGCCCGGCGCTTCCGCGAGGCGGGCCTCACCCATGTGGCAGACCTGGGATGCGGCCTGGGAGGCGATGCGCTGGCACTGGCCTCCCTGGGACTGGAGGTCATCGCCGTCGACGCCGACGAGGATGCCGCCGCGGCGGCGACGATGAACCTCACGCCGTTCCCAGAGGCCGAGGTCCGGCACACCACCGCGGAGGCCTTCGTCGCGGAGATGGGCCTGACGATCGGCCAGCCCGACGAGCCGGACGGGACAGACAGGACAGACGGGACAGACAGGACAGACGGGACAGACAGGACAGACGGTCCGGGCGGCGCCCCCGCCGGCTGGGGCCTGTGGCTGGATCCGGCGCGCCGGGATGCGGGCCGCGGGCACAGCGCCGACGGCGCCTCGCGCCGCATATGGGACCCGGAGTCCTTCTCTCCGCCGCTGAGCTTCGTGACCTCGCTGGCCGCCACTGGCATCCCCCTGGGTGTGAAGCTGGGGCCGGGGATCCCGCATGAGCTCATCCCCGCCGACTGCGAGGCCGAGTGGGTCAGTGTGGACGGCCACGTGGTGGAGGTGGTCCTGTGGTTCAACGCACTGGCGCGCCCCGGGGTGCGACGCGCGGCGACTGTCCGCAGCGCGGACGCCGTGGAGGAGCTGACCTCCGCCGCTGAGTTCGGCGAGCGCCCCGACGCCGAGGCCCTGGGCCCGGACGGGCTCTCCGGACTGCTGTGTGAGCCTGACGGCGCCGTGATCCGCGCCGGGCTGGTCTCCGATCTGGCCGAACGTCTCGGCGGAGCCATGCTGGACGAGCACATCGCCTACTTCGTGCTCCCCTACCGGGCCGCGCCGCCGTCGACCTCCGCCGTCCGGTGCCACCGCGTGGTGGAGGTCTTCCCGTTCCAGGTCAAGCGACTGCGCGCCTGGGTGCAGGAGCACGGCGTGACCAGCGTGGAGATCAAGAAGCGCGGGGTGGACGTGGTGCCGGAGACGCTGCGCAAGCAGATCCTCGCCGGGCAGGACCGGCGCGGCAAGAACGGACGCAGGAAGGACGGACGGGAGAGGACCGCCGCGACGGCGGATCTGGCGCCCGCCGGACCCCGGCACCGCACCCTGGTGATCACTCGGATCGGCGACCAGCGGCTGGTCGCCGTCGTCGAGCCGGTCTGAGGTCCCGGGCTTGTCTCCGGCGCCGGTGCGACGCCCGGTGCTGCCGTCGAATCAGGCGCCTGGCTTCCGCTGCGCCTGACTCATCCGCGTGAGGTCAGGCGCTCAGCCAGCCAGGCGTCCAGCTCCCGATGGATGGCCGCCGGAGATTCGACCGGCCCCAAGTGTCCGACGCCTGCGAGCGTGGTCGTCTCCGGGTCCCCGGGGAGGGCGCGACGGAGCCGGTGGGCCTGCTCGACCGCGATCCAGGGGTCGTCCTCACCCCAGCCGATGCGCACCGGGCAGCGCAGCTCGCCCAGGCGGTCGACCACCGGGCGGGTGTCCTCCACCCGCAGCTGGGAGATCTGGCGGTAGAAGGCCGCCTGACCCGTGGGGCCCAACCACGGTTCAGTGAGGATCTCCACCCAAGCCGGAGTCAGGGGCTGACGGGCGGCTCCGGCGATGTACTCGCGGACCAGGGCGGCATGCAGCTCCGGCGGAAGCTGGGAGAAGACCTCCTGATGGGCCGAGACGAGGCGGAAGAACGGTGAGCCCCACGGCTCCAGCGCGACGATGTCCCAGAGATGCAGGGAGGCATAGTCCCGCCCGTGCAGAAGGTGCGCGCCGAGGGCGACCGCGCCGCCGATATCATGAGCGATCACCGAGGGCGCGGAGAGCCGCCAGCGGTCCAGCAGCTGGGCGAAGCGGCGCATCTGCGACCCCAGATCCACCGGAACCTGTTCCTCCTTCGCGGAGGCGCCGTAGCCGGGCATGTCCCACAGGCGCACCCGCCGATGCCGCGCCAGGTGACGGGCCGCCGCGCTCCACACGGCCGCAGACCACGGCGTACCGTGGCAGAGCACCACATCCGGTCCACGGGGCGGCCCATCGGGCTCCAGGAGCCAGGTCGCAACGGCGACGCCGTCGACATCGATGAAGGTGGGCTCAGGAAGGAGGACTGCGTCGTGCGACATGTCAGGAATCTATCTCTCCAGGCTTCGGGCGGCCAACACCTTCCGGCGGCTCAGCAGACCGAGTGGCCGACCTCGTGCTCCCCCACCGGCGTCGGCAGGGCGCCCGGCGCCGGGGCGCCGGCCAGGACCTCCACCAGGGCCGTGAAGCTCTCCTCCCCGCGTCCATAGAGGGCCACCTGGGTCTCGGCCGGGTGCAGACGCAGCGGCTCGGGTCGGTCCAGGGCCACCACGACGTCGGCGCCCTGCGACGGCGGCGCCCCCGGCGCCACCAGGCCGATCACGGTGCCTCCGGCGCCCAGCTGATGGCCGGCCGCCTGCAGCGCCGACTCCAATCGCGCGCGGTCCTGCTCCTGTCCGCCGACCACCGTCACCGGACCCTGCAGGACATCGGCCTCGCACTGGCCGGCGACCAGCGTCACCGCGTGACGGGCGACGGCGGCGGCGACCTCGGCGGCGCCGTCGCCCGTGTCCTCACCAGCGTCCTCGCCCGCGTCCTCGCCCGCGTCCTCGCCAGCGTCCTCGCCCGAGATGCTGGGCAGGTTGGCGTACCCGCCGCCGTCCTGTTCGACCTCCTCCTCGAGGCCCTGGAGGACCTCCGGCAAGGCCACGCCGGGGCCGGCGCCGAGCTCCCCGGCGGCCAGATCCTGCTGCCAGAGCATCAGCGCGACCACCCGCTCGGCAGCCTCCGTCAACCGGTCTTCCTCGAGCCGCCCCGACTCCACCGCGTCGATGATCGCCGTGTGGGCGGTGCGCACATCCGAGGGCATCAGCAGCAGGTCAGCTCCGGCCTCCAGGGCCCGCACGGGCGCCTCGGCCGGACCGGCCTGGTCCACCACGGCGGCCATGTTCAGCGCGTCGGTGACGATGACGCCGTCGTGCCCCATCTCGCGCAGCCGCTCATAGGCCGCCGGCGACAACGACGACGGCACCCCTGCCTCCAGAGCGGGGACGTCGAGGTGCCCCATCATGATCATCGGCGCGCCGGCCTCGATCACCTGCTGGAAGGGCGCCCAGTCATGGTCCTCCAACTCGCTCAGCTCGGCAGGCTGGACCGGCAGCGTGAGGTGGGAGTCCTCGGTGACGCCACCGTGGCCGGGGAAGTGCTTGGCCGAGCCGGCCAGACCGCCCTCGGCGAGCCCGCGGAGCCCTGCGAGCGCCAGGTCGGCCACCAGCTGGGGGTCCGCACCGAAGGAGCGGGAGCCGATGGCCACATCCTCAGCGCCGAGGGTGACGTCCGCATTCGGGGCGAAGTCCAGGGTGAAACCGAGCTCCGCCAGGTCCTCCCCCATGGCCCGGTGCCCCAGCGCCGCCAGGGCGTCATGACCGGCGACTGCGGCCTCCTCTGCGGCCTCGTCCGGGGCTTCCTCCGGGGCTTCGTCCGAGTGCTGTCCGTCCAGCGCCCCGAGGCGCGCGGCACCATACGCCATGGGCGCGGGCCACTCCGTCAGCGGGTGCCCCACCCGTGTCACCAGGCCGCCCTCCTGGTCCACGGCGACCACCGCGGGCCATTCCCGGGACACGGCGGCCTGATGCAGGGTGTCCAATTCACCGGCGAGGGCATCGAGGTCCGCACCGTCCTCGCCGCGGGGAACGTTGTCCCCCATCACGATGGCCCCGGCCAGGTGGAGCTCCTCGATGAGCCCTGCCATGCCGAAGGCGTCGGTGCCGCCGTACTCCCCCACGAGCACCTGCCCGGCCTGCTCGTCGATGCTCAGCTCAGCGACCGCCGCGGCCGCCGTATCACGGTGCTGGTCTCCTGGTCCGGCCAGGGCCGCCTCACGGGCCGCGAACGCCTCCCGGCGCTCTTGCTCGTCCTGCACCTGCTGGTCCCGCTCCTGCTGGTCCTGGTTCTGCCCGTCTCCGCTCGCCTCACCACCGGTGCCGTCAGCGTCGTCCCCGGCGCCGCCGTCGTCGCCCGGAGCGCAGGAGCTCAGCAGCAGGGCCGGAACCATCAGCAGGGGCGCCAGACGGCGCAGCGCCGAGGTCATCCGACCAGCGACCCGGGGAGCATCAGGGGACGAAGAGATCATGGCTCCAGGGTATCCAGCGCGACGCATCCGGCGCGCACCGGGCGGCGGGCCCTGGCGACCGTCTCTGACGACCGTCTCCGATGACCGTCTCTGACGGCGTCGCGGTCCCCATTCCAGGGACCCACCGGCCCGCTGACGCGCTTCATGCCCGGGCCCCATCCCTGCAACGGGGACAGCGATCCTCACCTGGGGCGCCGCGAGACGCGCGATGGTCCCCCGCTGAGGGAGGACGGGCGCCCTGTCCCCGGTATCCTGAAGCTCCCCGCCTGTCGTCCCAGCTGAGGAGCCCCCATGGACCTGCCCTTCGCTCCCTCGGAGCGCTCGACCCTCGGCCTCGAATGGGAGCTCGCCCTGGTGGACAGGTCCTCGGGCGACCTGCGCTCCGTGGCGGAGCATGTGCTCACCGCCTGCCTGGACGACGCCCGCGAGCCCGGCGTCGAACCCCATGAGGACGAGGAGCACCCGTACGTGAAGCGGGAGCTCCTCACCAACACGGTGGAGATCATCACCGAGGTGTGCGACGACGTGGCCGAAGGGGTCGGCTCGCTGCGGGAGACCGCCCAACAGGTGCTGCGGCACTGCGACCCGCTCGATGTGGAGCTCTACTCCCAGGGCTCCCACCCCTTCGCCCCGCCCACTGAGCAGCCGGTCACCGACAAGGAGCGCTATGCGGAGCTGATCCGCCGCACCCAATGGTGGGGCCGCCAGATGGTGATCTACGGGGTGCACGTGCACGTGGGCCTCGACGACCGGCGGCAGGCCATGCCCGCGGTGGACGGACTGCTGAACTTCTACCCGCACTTCCAGGCGCTGTCGGCGTCGTCGCCGTACTGGTCCGGGGAGGACACCGGCTACGCGTCCCAGCGGGCGCTGATGTTCCAACAGCTGCCCACTGCCGGGCTGCCCTTCCAGTTCGAGGACTGGTCCGGCTTCGAACACTGCGTCGGAGACCTGGCCCACACCGGGGTCATCGACGACGTCACCGAAGTCCGCTGGGATGTGCGCGCCGTCCCACGGTTCGGCACCGTGGAGATGCGCATCTGCGACGGCCTGGCCACCCTGGAGGAGATCGCCGGGATCGCGGCCCTGACCCAGTGTCTGGTGCATTCCCTGGTGGAGCGGATCGAGGACGGGGAGAAGATCCCCACCATGCCGCCGTGGTTCACCCAGGAGAACAAGTGGCGGGCTGCCCGCTACGGGATGGACGCCATCATCATTCTCAACGCCGACGGCGACGAGGAGCTGGTGACCGACCACCTCTCCCGCGAGCTCGAACGGCTCGAACCGGTGGCGAAGCGTCTCGGCTGCGCCGACGAGCTCGCCCTGGTCGAGGACATGATGCGCGAGGGCCCCGGCTACCAGCGGCAGCGCAGAGTCGCGGAGAACCACGACGGCGACCTGCGGCAGATCGTGCTGGACTCCTCCGCCCGCACCCGGATGTCGATCAACGGAGGCCGCTCGGTCTGAGCGGCTCAGGGCCGCGCCTCGAGGACCATGAAGGTGGGGGTCTCGGCGGCCCGGCGGAAGCGGGTGAATCCGGCGTCGGCGGCGACGCGTCGCAGGGCGGGCTCCCCGGCCTGGGCGCCGAGGGCCTGTGGGCCGTCCTGGGAGAGCGCGCTGGGCGTGCAGACGAAGGTCGACACCGAGGAGAACGTCCTGGCCCGGACGTCTCCGACAGGGTCGCCGTCGGCGCGGGGCTCGGTGAACATCCAGGTGCCCTCCGGTGCCAGCGCAGCGCGGAGGTGACCGGCCGCGGCGACGGGGTCGCCCCACTCGTGCAGCGCATTGAACACGCAGACCAGGTCGAGGTCCCCGCTGGGGAAGTCCTCAGCACCGGCGACCTCGAACCTGACCCGGTCGGCGACCCCCGCTCGCGAGGCGTGCTCACAGGCGGCGTCGATGGAGGGCGCGTGGTAGTCGAACCCGAAGAACGTCGAGGCGGGATAGGCCTGGGCGAGGAGGATCAGTGCCTCTCCGTGCCCACACCCGACATCGGCGACCCGCGCCCCCGAGACCAGCTTGTCGTGCACCCCGTCCAGCGCCGGGATCCAGGCCTCCACGAGGTGGGCACGGTACACCGGCCCGAAGAACCGCTCGGTGCCGGTGAACAGGTGCGGGTGGTGCTCGTCCCACCCGATCCCGCCGTCGGAGGTGAACGCGTCCTGGACGCGCTCGGTGTCCTGATGGATCGAGCTGGCGACCAGCGCGCTGCCGACGACGAACGTCGGGCTGGACGGGTCGGCCAGACAGGCCGCCTGCTCCGCGGTCAGCCAGTAGGCGCCGTCGGCAGGATCATGCTCGCAGTAGGCGCTGGCCACCTGCGCGTCGAGCCATTCGCGCACCAGCCGGCGATGACAGCCGGTGCCCGCCGCGAGCTCATCGGCGGTCTGCCGACCGCCCTCGGCCAGCGCCCGGTACAGGCCGAGCTGGTCGCCGATCACGACGGTGGCCGCGTGAAGGGCGGCCGCCTGGTCGGCGGCGTATCGCTCCAGGAACGCCTGGAGCCTGTCGGTGTCGAGACTCATTCGACTCATCTCCTCGGGTCAGGTGCCACCTTCAGCGGCGGCGACGCGGTGGGTGGTCAGACCGGGATGTTCTGGTTGACGCGGAACAGGTTCGACGGGTCGTAGGTCTGCTTGACGGCGGCCAGTCGTGCGTAGTTGTCGCCATAGGTGGCTCTGATCCTGTCCTGGCCCTCCTCCATCATGAAGTTCACGTAGGCGCCGCCGGTCGTGTAGGGGTGGACGGCCTCCCAGTAGTCGCGCGCCCAGGCGGTGAGCTCGCCCGCGGCGGCCGGGTCGGGGTCGATGCCGGCGATGACCATCGACCAGGTGGCGTCACGGAAGCTCCATGCGGTCTCCTCGACCTCCACCCGGTGCACCGCGCCGTCGATCGGGTACAGGTGCATCAGCGACAGCTCGCTCGGCGCCCGGGCGGCATGGGCGAGGTGGACCTCGATCGCCTCGTCGGGCAGGTCCCTCACGACGTCGCCCTTCCAGTACCACTGGTATCCCGACGGCAGCAGGGGGTCGAACATCGACTGCAGGACGGGATAGGGCATCTCGGTGACACCGTCGAGGAGCGGGGGAGGCAGTTCGGCGCGGATCGGGCGCATGGCCTCCTCGCCCTCCGCCGCGGGGCCGTCGTAGCACGAGATCAGCGCGCAGACCCTGGTGCCCCACAGCTCGGCCGGGAACGGGGCGGTCGAGGGCACCGTCTTCAGTCCCAGGAACGGGGAGAGCCCTTCGGGGGCGTGCGGCAGGAACTCGCGGTAGAAGCGCATCACTTCCCCCGCGTCCTCGAGGCGCCAGAACAGCGGGCCCGCATAGACGGAGTCGACCGGGTGGGCCCGGTAGCGGAAGCTGGTGACGACGCCGAAGTTGCCGCCGCCCCCGCGCAGCGCCCAGAACAGGTCCGGGTGCTGGGTCTCGCTCGCGGTGACCAGCCGGCCGTCGGCGAGCACCACATCGGCCTCGAGGAGGTTGTCGATCGTCAGACCGTGTCGGCGAGACAGGTAGCCGTGGCCGCCGCCGAGCGTGAGCCCGGCGATGCCGGTCGTCGAGACGATCCCCGCCGGCACCGCCAGGCCGAACGCGTGCAGCGCATGGTCGAGGCCGCCCTGGGTGCAGCCCGCCTCGGCACGCACCGTCCGCCCCACGGGGTCGGCCCGCACCCCGGTCATCCCGGACAGGTCGATCACCAGGCCGTCATCGCAGCTTCCCAGGCCGGCCCCGTTGTGCCCGCCGCCCCGGACGGCGATCAGCAGGCCGTGCCGTCGACCGTAGTCCACCGCCGCGATGACGTCGGCGACGTCCGCGCAGCGGGCGATCATCAGCGGCCGCTTGTCGATCATGCCGTTGTACAGCCGCCGGGCGTCGTCGTACCGGCCGTCGGCGGGGACGATGAGCTCCCCGCGCAGTCGGTCGCCCAGGTCCTCGGGTGTGGCCATGCTGGTCATGACGTCCTCCTCGGTCGGTCTCGTCACTTAAGACGGTATGACCGGGAGGGCCCCCTGCTCATCGCCGAGACAGCCCATCCGTGGGCCGGCGGCCATGGTCAGAACGGACCATCGACGCCTCCCTCAGACCAGATCGTGCTGGAAGGCGAACGCCGCGGCCGTGGTCCGCGAGGTCACCCTGAGCTTGGTGAAGATGTTGCTCAGGTGGCGGGCTACCGTGTGCTCACTCAGGACCAGCTCGGCGGCGATCTGGCGGTTGGTGTGGCCGGCGGCCACCAGCCGGAGGACCTCACACTCTCGGGCGGACAGGCCCCCGGGACGCGGGCCCTCGTCCTCCCTGTGCGCGGCCACCCGGTCGGCGTCCGCCGTCGCTCCGAGGTCGACGAAGGTGCGATGCGCGGCGTCCAGCTCCAGTACGGCGCCTTCGTCGTCGCCCAGCCGCCGGAGGGCCAGCCCGGTCAGGAGTCTGGCTTCGGCGAGTTCGCCGTGCAGGTCCAGCGACCGCCAGACGACCGCGGCGGGCCGGAGTGCGGCCAGCGCTCCTGCGGCGTCGTCGCCGGCGAGCCGCAGCCGGGCCCGCGTGGTGCCCGCGAGTGCGCCGACCGCTTCGCTGGACGAGCTCACCGCCACGGCCTCCAGGTCTCGGCAGGCGTCACCGGCGCAGTCGACGGCGCCTGCGGCCAGTGCCACCTCCACCAGAGCGGCCAGCACGCAGGCCCGCCGGAACGGCAGCCCTGAAGCATCGGTCGAGGCGGCGCGCAGGGCCACCATCGCCGCCCGGGTCCGACCCTCGGCCTGACGGATCAGGGCCAGCCCGGGCTGGGCGTCGTGACCGAGCTCCCGGGCCCGATGGAAGGCCTGTTCCGCCCCCGGAAGATCACCTTGGCGGCGCAGGATCTCTCCTGTGACGTAGAAGGCCTCCCCGGCGAGGTGCGGGTCGAAGGCCAGCATCTCGTCACAGGCCCGACGGGCCTGCGCCGCGGCGTCCTCGAGCCTGCCCTGCAGGTGCATGACCTCCACCTGATGCACCCGGCAGATGCCGTGGAACGGCGTGGCCTCCGGCAGCGCGGACGCCCACTCCCAGGCCGTCTGTGACCAGGCCGCCGCGCGGCGGACGTCCGCGGCGTCCATGCACAGGCCCACGGCGAAGTACGCCACCCATCCGGCGACCTTCTCGTCCACCGCACGGGAGGCGATCGTGGCCATCGCCTCGTCCAGCAGCTTCAGCCCCTCGTCCATCTCGTGGCGCAGCAGCGAGCAGAGGCCCTTCCAGGTCAGGGCGAGGGCCATCAGGCCGGATTCGTCGAACTGCTCACCGACCGTCAGGGCACGCTCGGCGTGAGACTGCGCCTGGAGCATCTCGCCGGCGCCCAGGGCGGCTTCGGCCTCACTGCACGCCACATAGCCCTTCTCCACACAGTCGGGCTGGTCCTCCAGCGCTCGCTGGGCCATCCGGAGCCAGCCGGAGGATTCGACCGTCTGTCCCCGCAGGCTGTGCCGCACCGCGAGCTCCCAGGCCGCCGACGCCGCCTGACGCGGTCGGTCCGAGGCTGAGAACCCGCGGAACGCCCGCCGTCTCAGGGCGATCTCCTCCGGGACCCGGCAGCACCACCACGCCGCGTCGGCGAACAGCATGAGGTCGTCCGGGGTCAGCTCGGTCGGGTCCACGTCCCGCAGGAGCCGGTAGGTCTCGCTCCACCGCAGCTCGCGGGCCGCGTCATGGGCCCGCTCCACGACCTCCGCGAGCCCAGCCATCTCCACGCGCTCCTTCCGAGGATGGTCCGCCGATCCCGGGCGCACTCCCGCCCCACCCTCCGCCGAGGGGCGGCGCACAGCCGCCCCCGGGCCGTCGTCGGCGGACGGGCCATCTGATGGGGCCCAGTGTAGAGCGCCGGGTGCTCGCCGGGCCCGGTGCGCGGGCCGCCCGCACGTCCCGGGTCAGGGCACCCAGCGGTAGCGGTGCTCGGGCCTCCCGGCCTGCCCGTAGCGCAGAGTCAGCTCGGCGCGCCCCTCAGAGCACAGATGCTCCAGGTACCGGCGAGCGGTGACCCGGGCGATCCCGGTGCTCTCGGAGAGCTCCGCCGCGGAGACGTCCCCGTCAGCGGAGCGCAGCGCCTCCGCCACCCGCTCCGCCGTCGTCGCGGTCAGCCCTTTGGGCATGGACCGTGACGAGGCGCGAGGCCGCAGCATGCCGAACAGCGAGTCCACGTCGCTCTGCGTGACCGTGGACATCGCCTCCATCCGCTTCCGCGCGGACGCGTAGCGCTCCACCAGGTCCCGCAGCTGCCGCAGCGGGAACGGCTTGATCAGGTAGTGCAGCGCCCCCAGCGCCATGGCGGTGCGCACCTGGTCCACATCCCGCAGCGCGGAGATGATGACGGCGTCGACGACGCCGACCTCCCGCCTCCAGCCGGGACTGCGCAGCTCCTCCAGCACGGACAGACCCGTCCTGTCCGGCAGGAACAGGTCCAACAGCAGCAGATCGGGCCGGTGGCGACGCACCTCCTCCAGCGCCTCGGCCCCGGTGTGGACCACTCCGACCACGGTGAGCCCGGGCAGCGACTCCACCAGCTCCCGGTGATTGTGAGCCACGCGGACGTCGTCGTCCACGATCAGCACCCGAACCCCGGAGCCCACCGAGGCAGGCGAGCCTCCCACGGCTCCTCCTCGCTGAGTCATGTCTCCGAGCCTTCCTCTCGCGCCTCAGCCTCTCGCGCCTCAGGTCGGCGCACCGGCAGATAGGCGGCGAACGTCGTCTCCTCTTCGGCCTCCACGGCCACCGTGCCGCCACGACGCAGACAGGCCTGACGGACCAGCGCCAGTCCCATACCCCGCTGGCCGTCGTCGCCCTTGGTGGACCGGCCCACATGGAAGATCTCCCGAGCGATCTCCGGGTCCAGGCCGGGCCCGGAATCGATGACACGGACCTCCACCACGTCTCCCGCACCCTCTCCGGCACCGTCCCCGGCACCGGCACCGGCAGCGCCATGCCGGCGCACCATCAGCTCCACCCAGCCGTCGGGTCCGGCCGCGTCCATGGCGTTGTCCACCAGGTTGCCCACCACCAGCAGCAGATCGTCGCGGAGATCGGAGGGCTGGTCCTCCGGCAGATGGGAAAGCTCGGAGAGGCTGAACTGCACGCCCCGTTCGGCCGCCTGCACCGACTTGGCCAGCACCAGCGCCGCCACGGTCATATCCCCGATGCGGGCCGCGATCTGCGCATCAGCGCCTGAGGTGACGGTGGACAGCTCGGAGAGGTAGTCCCGGGCGCGGTCCACCGCCCCGAGCTCCAGCATTCCGGAGACCGTGTGGATCCGATTGGCGAACTCGTGCCGCTGGGCGCGCAGCCCGGCGGTGACCGTCCGGGCCCCGTCCAACTGGTCGGTGAGTCGGGTGAGCTCGGTGCGGTCGCGCAGGGTGACGACGACGCCGCCGTCGGCCTCCCGCACCCGCACCGGCCGGCGCGTGCACACCAGGATCCTCCCGTGGGCGCCCAGCAGCAGATCCCCTCCCGGGTCGTCACCGGGGCCGTCACCGGAGAGCACCTGTTCGGCCTCCGCGCTGAGGCCCAGCTGCGCCGGAGTGCGGCCCAGGTGGTCCTCCGGCAGATGCAGCAGCTCCCGAGCCGGCGTGTTGGCCAGCACCACCCGGCGCTGCCGGTCCAGCCCGATGACCCCTTCCCCGATGGCATGGAGCAGCGCCTCTCGCCCATCCAGCAGCGTGGCGATCTCCTTGGGCTCGAGCCCATGGGTGTCGGCCCGCAGCCGGCGGGACAGCAGCCGGGCGCCCACCGCCCCTGCCCCCACGGCCACCAGGGCCACCCCCAGGATCAGCGGCAGGGTCTGCACCGACGCCAACCGGACCTCCGAAGCCAGGATCCCCACCGAGACGTAGCCGATGACCTCCTCGGCGTCGTCGAAGACCGGCACCCGCGCCCGCAGGGTCAGCCCGGCGTGCCCGTGCTCCACACCGGTCCAGGTCTGCCCGGCCAACACCGGCGCCGGGTCCAGGGACGGCCGCTGACCGATGGCCTCCGGATCCGGGTGGGACTGCCGGATGCCGTGACGGTCCGCGATCATGATGTACTCGAAGCCCGTGGCCGCCCGCAGGGTCTCCGCCCACGGGGCGAGGACCTCCGAAGGATCCTCGGTCTCCAGGGCCTCCTGGACAGTGGGCATCACCGCCACGGACTCGGCCATGGTCAGGACCCGTTCCTCATACTGCTGCCGAGCCTCCACGTACTGGACCACGCCCCAGAGCAGGCTGACCACCGTCACGGCGCCCACCAGCAGCGCCATGTTCCACCGGAACAGCCGCCCAGCCAGAGTCACCTCCCGGCGGGGCGCGCGCGTGCGGCTCCGGATCTTCTGGCTCACGGCACCTCCTGGGGGGTGACGGTTGCGTCGGCCGGGGCGGCCGACGTCGTGATCACCGATGTGATGACCAATATGACCACTATGGCCTCGGGATGCACAAAACTGTGGGGCCGGTCACATGAGATCCATGCTGTCACACAGGTCACATTCCCGATGCTGATCCTGCCGCACACCCGCATCCAGGAGGACACCATGCTCAGTCTCATCGGCCTGGCGGTGATCGTCACCATGACGACGCTGCTGATCCTCGGGCGCATCGCCCCCATCGTCGGCCTGACCGTCATCCCCGTCACCGGGGCCCTGGTGGCCGGCTACACCTTCACCGAGATCGGCGACTTCTTCGGCGAAGGTCTCAGCTCCGTGCTCAATGTCGCCGTGATGTTGGTCTTCGCGATCCTGTTCTTCGCGATCATGAACCAGGCCGGCCTCTTCGACCCACTGGTCCGCCTGACGGTGAAGCTCACCCGCGGCAACGTGGTGGCCATCTGTGTGGGCACCGTGCTGCTCGCCGCCGTCTGCCACCTCGACGGCGCCGGCGCCTCCACCTTCCTGATCGTCATCCCGGCCCTGCTGCCGCTCTACCGCCACCTGGGCATGAGCCCCTACCTGCTCCTGCTGCTGGCCGCCATGAGCATGGGCGTGCTGAACATGCTCCCGTGGGGCGGCCCTGTCGGCCGCGCCTCCGCCGTCGTGGGCATCGACCCGGTGGAGCTGTGGCGCGGGCTCATCCCCGTCCAGATCCTCTCGCTGGTGCTGCTGGTCATCGCCGCCGTGCTGCTGGGCCTGCGCGAACAGCGCCGCATCGCCGCCCGCGGAGGCGCCCCGGTCATCGAGGAGGACGTCCAGGAGGAGAGCTCCTCCGAGGCCGCGGCGGAGACCCGCGTGGAGGAGCGCGAGCTGGCCACGGTCGGCGCCGGCGGCTCGTCCGGGTCCACCGGCACCGCCGACGCCGTCGTCGGCACCTCGACCGGAGGCCCGTCGGACCGCATCGGCCACGGCACCGGTTCCGCCCGGAACACCCAGGACTTCGCCGGAGACAACGACGACGTCTGGGGCGCCCACGACGACGCCCCGGCCACGCCGCGCTGGCGGATGGCCACCAACGCCGTGCTCGTGCTGGCCATGCTGGCCCTGCTGATCTCGGACATCCTGCCCGCCCCGCTGGCCTTCATGCTGGGCCTCAGCGCCGCCCTGATGGTCAACCACCCCCGGGTCAAGGACCAGATGGAGGCCATCAAGTCCCACGGCGGCAGCGCCGTGGCCACCGGCGCCATCGTGCTGGCCGCCGGCTGTTTCCTGGGCATCATGGAGCACTCCGGGATGCTGGACTCGCTGGCCACCGACGCCGTCGCGATCCTTCCCAGCGCGCTGGTGCCCTACCTGCACCTGATCGTCGGCTTCTTCGGCCTGCCGCTGGAGCTGGTGCTGAGCACCGACGCCCACTACTTCGCCCTGCTGCCGGTGGTGGAAGGCATCTCCACCGAGGCCGGCGTCGGCACGCTCTCTGTGGTCTACGCAGTGCTGGTGGGCAACATCATCGGCACCTTCATCAGCCCGTTCGCCGCCGCCCTGTGGCTCGCCCTGGGCCTGGCCGGCTGCGACATCGGCAAGCACATCCGGTACTCCTTCTTCCCGATGTGGATCTTCTCCGTGGTGGTGCTCGTCCTGGCCCTGGCCCTGGGCCTCATCCCCTGGAGCTAGCGGCCCCAGCGCTCACCCCTCAACCCTGAGCGCAACAACCCAGCCGAGTTGGTCTGGAGTTACGGGTACTCGTCTCGATCGAGTCGAGTTCCCAGAACTCCAGACCACCTCGCGTCTGGGGGAAGGGCCGAATGGGCCTCGGGAGGGCGCCGAGCTGCGGCTCAGACGCTGATGCGGTCCACCGGCTGGGAGGAGTCCGCGGGGATGTCCAGCGATGACGGCGCCACACCGGCGGCCACCAGCTGGGCCCCCAACGCGGCGACCATCGCGCCGTTGTCCGTGCAGAGGGAGACCGGCGGGATGCGCAGCTCGATGCCGGCGTCGGCGCAGCGCTGCGCCAGCAGCTCGCGGAGGCGGCGATTGGCGGCCACTCCCCCGCCCAGCAGCAGGGTGGTGATCCCGTGCTCACCGGCGGCGCGCACCGCCTTGGCGGTCAGCACGTCCACCACCGCCTCCTGGAAGCTGGCGGCGATGTCCGCCGTCGGAACAGGGCGCCCGGCGACCTCGAACTGCTCCACCGCCCGGGCCACGGCGGTCTTCAGCCCGGAGAAGGACCAGTCGTGCCGGTGCTTGCCGGGCTGCTCCGCGGTGCCGACGAACTTCGGCAGCGTCAGCCCACGCGGGAATCGGAAGGCCTCCGGGTCGCCCTCGGCGGCGAGTCGGTCGATCTTCGGTCCGCCCGGGTACCCCAGGCCCAGCAGCCGGGCGACCTTGTCATAGGCCTCTCCGGCGGCGTCGTCGATGGTGGAGCCCAGCAGCTCCACGTCCCGGGTCAGCGAGCGGACCCGCAGGATCTCGGTATGGCCGCCGGAGACCAGCAGCGCCCCGGTGCCGGGCGGCAGCTCGGTGACCGCGGCGGGCTGGCCCCCACCTGAGACACCGGCGGCGTCGGCGTCGGCAGCGTCATCCAGGAGACCCACCCCGACATGGGCCACCAGGTGGTTGACTCCGTAGAGCGGCTTGTCCGCCGCCAGCGCGAGGCCCTTCGCCGCGGAGAGTCCCACCATCAGGGCCCCGGCCAGACCCGGCCCGGAGGTCACGGCGATCGCGTCGACGTCGTCCAGGGTGACTCCGGCGGTGTCCAGCGCCTGGCGCAGGGTGGGGACGAAGGCCTCCAGATGCGCACGGGCGGCGATCTCCGGGATGACCCCGCCGAAGCGCACATGCTCTTCCACGGAGCTGGAGACGGTGTTGGCCAGCAGCTCGGTGCCGCGGACGATGCCCACACCGGTCTCGTCGCAGGAGGTCTCGATGCCCAGCACCAGCGGGGCGGCGGATGGCGGGCTGGCGGATGCGGTGTGCTCAGTCATCGTGTCCTTCTCGTCAGCGCAGCTGGGAGGCCGAGCTCGGGGCGTTCAGGTCGGTGAGCGGCTTCTGCATGATCAGCGCGTCTGCGCCGTCCGGGTAGTAGCGCCGCCGAGTATGGATATGGGTGAAGCCTTCGCGGGTGTACAGGGCCTGGGCGCCGTCGTTGTCCGCACGGACCTCCAGCAGCACCTGCTCCGCACCCCAGACGGCGGCGGTGTCCACCACCAGCCGCAGCAGCCGGGTGCCGAGCCCGCGGCCCTGCGCCTCCGGTGCGACGGCGATGGTCTGCACATCGGCCAGGGGCAGCACGCACATCATGCCCACATAGCCGAGGAGGCGCTCATCGGTGTGAGGGTCGTCGGCCACCGGCTCGGTGAGCACCCAGTAGCGACGGGTCGCCCGCTCGCCCTGGGTGTGGTCCAGCTCATCGAGGAAGAACTGCTCGGGCCAGGCGTCATGTGGGAAGAGCCGCCGCTCCAGCGCCATGACCTCCGGGAGGTCCTCCACCGCCATGGGACGCAGCCGGACGGCGGGTTCGTCCGGCACAGCACTCACGTGGTGGCCTTCTTCCGGCGCACCGGGGGCTTCGCGTCCGATTCCCGCAGGTACAGCGGTGCGGGGTCCCGCAGCAGCTGCGGCCGCTCCTCGGCGATCAGTCCCAGCTCGGCGGCGTCGGCGGTCCATGAGGCCGCCTCCTCGGGGGCGCCGTCCGGCAGTCTGAGCTGCTCCGGGTAGAGGCTGACCCCCAAGCCCACGGCCGGCAGCTCCGGGAGCTCCGCGGCCGGCCCCACCTGCGGGCCCTCGAGGTTCTCCACGGCCCGGTACCGCGCCCAGTACACCTCCCGACGACGGGCGTCGGTCGCCACGAGGAACTCCGAGTCCGTGCTCGCCCCGGCGGCGCTGTGCGCCACGGCGCGGCGGGCCAGGGAGTCGAGACTGCAGATGCCATGCAGGGGGGCGCCCCAGACCTCGGCGAGGCTGTGCGCCAGCACCAGCCCCACCCGCAGTCCGGTGAAGGGCCCCGGCCCCACTCCGACGACGACGGCGTCGAGCTGCGCCCCGGTCACACCCGCCTGTGCCATGACGTCCCGCACCGCGCCGGCCAGGACCTCGGCATGGGTGGTGGTGGCGTCGGTGCGCCAGGAAGCCCGCACCTGGGCGTCATGGACGACGGCGGCGGAGGCGCCGGCGGAGGAGTCGATCGCGAGAAGCACCCCACCATGGTAGCCCTGCCCGGGATCTCCCGGCTGCGGGCCGATGAGCCTGCCCCAGCCCGAGGTCAGGGCAGGAGGTCACGGCCGGGCTCCGGACTCACAGCACCAGTGCCGCGATGACGCCGCCGAGGAACAGCGGGATGTTGAAGTGCAGGAAGGTCGGCACACAGGTGTCCCAGATGTGGTTGTGCTGGCCGTCCGCGTTGAGCCCGGAGGTCGGGCCGAGCGTGCTGTCCGAGGCGGGCGAGCCGGCGTCGCCGATTCCGGCGGCCGAGCCGATGAGCGCGGCGGTGGCCAGCGGGCTGAAGCCCAGACTCACCGCCAGGGGGACGAAGATCGCAGCCAGCACCGGCACGGTGCCGAAGGAGGTGCCGATGCCCATCGTGACCAGCACGCCGACCACCATCATCAGCACGGCCGCCAGCAGCTGGCTGTCACCGATCCAAGCGGCGGCGGACTCCACCAGGGTCTCCACCGCACCGGTCTCGGTGAGCACCGCCGCATAGCCGGAGGCCACCAGCATGATGAACGCGATGGTGCCCATCATCGCCACACCGCGGTCGATGATCGGGTCGCCCTGCTTCCAGGACTCCCCGCGCGCCAGGAAGACCACCAGGATCCCGGCCAACGCGGCGATCACCAGCGAGCCATAGACCAGCTGCAGCACGAGCGTGACCACCAGTCCGAGCAGGACGGCGACGTCGCCCCGACCCCACCGCAGCGCGGGGTTCTCATCCCCGCTCGAGGCGTCGACGTCGTCGTCGGCCCCACGACCGGCGGACGGGCCGGCGGCCGGGCCGATGCCCGGCATGGCATAGACGCGGGGGCGGCGATAGGTGACCAGCACCGCCACCGCGAGCCCCACCACCATGCCCGCCACCGGGATGGCCATGGCCAGCGGCACCTCCCGCAGGGAGATCTCCACGCCGTGGCGGGTCATCTCCTCGGCCACGATGCCCTGGAAGATGAGACCGAAGCCCAGCGGCACCAGCAGGTACGGCGCCTTGAGCCCGAAGGTCAGGGCCGTGGCGATCGCGCGCCGGTCGAACTGCAGACGGTCGAAGGCCGTCAGCAGCGGCGGGATCAGGATGGGGATGAAGGCGATGTGCACCGGCACCAGGTTCTGCGAGAGGCAGGCCACGCCGGCGATCCCGAACAGGACCATCGCCCGGGGGCCGCGCAGCAGGGGCATGACCCTCCGGATGAGCTTCTCGGCCAGCCCGGAGCGGGCCACCATCACGGCCAGCGTCCCCAGCAGGATGTAGCTCAGGGCCGTCTCGCCCTGCCCGCCGAGACCGCCGACCAACGTGGAGAAGGTGGACTCCAGGGACAGCCCGCCGGCCAGCCCGGCCACCACGGCGGCCAGCAGCAGGGCGATGATGACGTTGACCCGTGCCAGGCTCAGGGCGGCCAGGACCAGCACAGAGAGCACCACCGGGTTCAGGAGTTCGGACACTCTCGACTCACCTCGTTCTCGACGACCGACGTCGCCGCGGTTGCTGCCGGGCACCACCACCGGGGAGGGCCGGGACTGCCCCTCCGCGGCATTTCACACAGCGGCACGCTTGTCCCATCCATTGAAACTGTGATCCGGGCCATAGGCAAATCGAACGCGGGCGACGACGTCACGGGGAACCCTCATGACGACCCGGACAGGCCGAGCAGGGCTCGGCCGACCATGTCAGACGGCGGCTCAGACGGGCACGTCAGACGAGGCACGCCAGACGAGCAGCGCCGGGCGAGCGCTTCAGACGGGTGGAGTGGACCAGCGGGGTCCGTAGCCGCGCAGCACCGCGCGGCGCGCCCCACCCAGCAGGTCCTGGTCCGTCTCGGAGAAGTCGGTGATGATCTGCGGCTCGGCGGACTCGCCACCCTCAGCCGCGGCCTCCGGGGCGATCAGCTCCAGGTCCACCCAGGAGCCCTCCTCCCCCACCAGGGCATGCTCGGCCAGCCGGCGTCCCCATTCGACCACCGTGAGCGACTCCTCCACAGTGGCGGCGATGTCCAGGTCCTCGAAACCGGCGGCATCCGTCCGATACGCGTCCACGTGGACGAGGTCGACGGCCTCCCCGTGATGGATCCGGCTCAGTACGAAGGTGGGCGAACTGATCTGCCCCTCGACCCGCAGTCCGTCGGCGAGCGCCTGAGTGAAGGTGGTCTTGCCCGCACCGAGCCCGCCGGTGAGGATCAGCAGATCGCCGGCCCGCAGGCTCTGCGCCAGCATCCGTGCCAGAGCGGCGGTGTCCTGCAGGTCCTCCAGCTCCAGAGTGCGGATCCAGCGATGGCCGGCCATCGGCTCCGGCACCATGTCCGCGCCGCCGGCGCCGCGGCTCATGCCCGGCCCTCCTCCGCCCCGGGGGCGGAGACGACGTCCGACGTCGACCCGTGACCGGCGGCCAGCTCGGCGGAGTCCACCACCAGGCGCGGCACGCGACCTCCGATCCGGGTGATGATCTCGTAGTTGATGGTCTGCGCGGCCCGGCCCCAGTCGGCGGCCGAGATGCCCGAGTCGCCGCCGAAGAGGACGACGTCGTCGCCCACCTGCACCGGAGTGTCCGGGTCCTCCAGGTCCACCACGAACTGGTCCATGGCCACCCGCCCGGCAGACTGGTAGACCCGGCCAGCGATCTGCACCGGGGCATGCACGGCGATCCGCGGCACCCCGTCCCCGTAGCCCAGCGGGATGAGCGCCAGCGCGGTGGGCCGGTCCACCCGGTGGGTGAGTCCATAGCTGATGCCCTGCCCGGCGGGCACCCGCTTCACGTTCGCCACCGTGGTGCGCAGCTCCATGGCCGGCCGCAGGCCCAGCTCCTCGGCGGTGCGGTCCGCGAAGGGGCTCTGCCCGTAGACCCCCACCCCCACGCGCACCATGTCGAAATGCGCGTCCGGGCGCGAGAAGGCCGCCGGAGTGTTGGCGACATGACGCAGGGAGACGCTGAGCCCGGCCTCCTCGGCGACCTGCAGCGCCTCCCGGTAGACCTCCAGCTGCTCGTCGGTCTCCCGCCGGTCAGGCTCGTCGGCCACGGCCAGGTGGGTGAAGATCCCGACCACGGAGATCAGCCCGCGGTCCTGGTGCTCCGCGGCGCGGGCCACCAGCTGCGGCCAGTCCGCCACGGTGCAGCCGTTGCGGCCGAGGCCGGTGTCGATCTTCAGGTGCACGTTGGCCGGCGTCTGCAGGGAGGAGGCCGCCGCGGCCACCTCGTCGAGCTCCCAGCCGGAGATGCCGACGTCCACGGAGCGCTCGATGGCCTCGGCGAAGTCCGTCTGCGCGGTGTGCAGCCAGGCCAGCACCGGCGCCTCGATCCCCGCGTCCCGCAGCGCGATCGCCTCGGTGACGTGTGCGACTCCGATCCAGTCCGCACCGGCCTCCACAGCGGCGCGGGCAGTGGTGACCGCGCCGTGGCCGTAGCCGTCGGCCTTCACGGCGACCATGACCTTGGCGGGGCGGACGTAGGAGGCGATGGTCTCCACGTTGTGGCGGATCGCGGCGGGATCGATGATCGCCGCCCGTTCGCAGCCCTCCGGGAGACCTCGCGACGATGCGGGCACACGGCTCTGCGTGCCGGGGGAGGTACTCATGAGGACCACTCTACGCGGAGCCGCTGACGCTCCGGGGCTCCCCCGCGGGCACGTGAGGCGCGGCCCGGGGCCGCCGCCGGGGCCTACCAGGCGACCTGCCGGGCAACCTGCCGGCCGCTGGCCAGAGCTCTTCCCCGGCCGCCTCCCCGAGGGCTCAGCGCAGCCGGTCGGTCAACCAGCTGCCCCAGCCCACGCCGAGGCCGAGCAGGACGATCCACACCACCTGCAGCACCGCGCTCAGCGGCGCCCAGAGCAGGCCGAAGGTCACCAGCGCACCCACCCCGGCGCCGGTGACGCCGGCGGTGACGGCGGTGCCGAGCGGCGAGGTCGCCGAGAGCCAGCGGGAGAACATCCCCAGCGCGGCCCCCAACAACCCTCCGACCAGGCTCACCGGCGCCAGCAGGCGCAGGTAGGCGGCGAGGACCAGGAGCGCCTCGTCACCCGCCACGAAACCGGTCAGAAGGTCCACCGGCACGGCGACGATCACCACGAGGGCGACGGCGGTCAGCGACCCGAGGGCGCAGAAGATCAGACGGGCGAGGGGGCGCACGGGCGGCACGGAGACAGTCATAGCAGGCCCATCTTCGCAGACTCCCGGTCCCCGATGACCCGCGTCACCGGGTCGGGGCGACGGTGGAGAGCAGCTCCCCGGCCCCGAAGGCGCCGCAGGCGTAGGGATCAAGCCGCTTGGCGGCCTCGGCATGCAGCCGCACTCCCAGGGCCGCGGTGCGCCACATGGGCGCCTGCGGATCCACCGCGGCCAAGGCGCCGATGATGCCGGTGAGCACATCCCCAGAGCCTGCGGTGGCCAGGCCGGGGGCATGGACCCGGTGCACCACCGTGGGGCCCTGCGGCGCGGCGATGATCGTGGAGGGTCCCTTGAGCAGCACGGTGACGTTGAGCCGGGCCGCCAGCTGCTCCACGGCGGTGGCAGGGTCCCGGTCCAGCACCTCCCGCAGGTCCTCATGGCCGGTGTTGGTCATCACCCGGCGCAGCTCCCCGTAGTGCGGAGTGAGCAGCACGTTCGGGCCGAGATCCTCGTCCGCGAAGTACTCGTCGTCGAGGTTGGCCAGGGCCGACGCGTCGATCACGCACGGGTGCTCCGTGCCGGCCCACTCCACGGCGCGTCCCATCGCGGCGATCTGGAAGACGTCACGAGAGATGCCGGGGCCGATGGCCGCCGCCGTCGCCCGCTCCAGCACGGCGGTGGACTTCCCGGAGGTGGTCACCACCTCCGGCATCATGATGCTCAGGCGTTCCCGGACCTCCTCCGGGGCCTGCAGGGTGACCATGCCGACGCCGGAGGTCACCGCCGCCGTCGCGGTCAGCTGCGCCGCCCCGGGGAACTGCACCGAGCCGGCGATGACATGCAGCACCCCGCGGGAGTACTTGTGATCGCGCGCCGAGACCCGCGGCCGGCTCAACGGGGCCGGTGTGTCGGCCGCATCCGGCGTGGTCGCCCGCAGCCGCTCGTCGCCCACCAGCCAGCGGGCCGGCGTCGGCAGGGTGGCGCCCAGTCCGATGTCCACCGCCCGGATCTCGCCGGCGGCGTGGGAGCCCTCGCCCAGCGCCAGGCCGGACTTGATGCCCCCGAAGGTGACCGTCACGTCCGCGTCGATCACGTCGCCGGCGACCGCCCCGGTCTCCACATCCACCCCGGAGGGGATGTCGCAGGCGATCACCTGGGTGGACTCATCGGCCAGCACCTCGTCCAGCCCCGGGATGCGCGGCATCTCGAAGCCCACCCGGGAGCCGGTGCCGATGATCGCGTCGATCAGCGCATCGGTGTCAGTGTCCACCACGTCCACGAGGCGACCGCCGGCGGCCAGGAAGGCGCGGGTCCCGGCCTCATGGGCGCGGTCCCGCATCATCACCGCATGGGTCTCCACTCCGCGGCGGCGCAGCATCGCCAGGGCATAGAGGCCGTCACCGCCGTTGTTTCCGGAGCCGATGAGCCCGGTGACCTTCGCCCCGTACACCGACCCGCGGACGGCGCGGAGCCTCTCCAGCACGGCCTGGGCCAACCCGTAGGCGGCCCGCCGCATCAGCGTCTCCCGGTGGCCGGCCTCCAGCAGCGGGGCCTCCGCCTGGCGGATCTGCCGCCCCGTGTAGAGCGGGATCAGCGGGATGCATGACGGTGCGCCCATCGGTCAGTCCTTCCCTTCGGCGACCACCATGGCGGTGGCGACGTCGCCGTCGTGCGACAGCGAGAGATGCCAGCGGGCGACGCCCCGGGCCGCCGCGACGTCGGCCACCGTGCCGGTGACCTCCACCTGCGGGGCGCCCAGCGGGTCCAGCACCACCTGGCAGTCCTGCCAGTTCATGCCGGCCGGGGCGCCGAGCGCCTTGGCCACGGCCTCCTTGGCGGCGAAGCGGGCGGCCAACGACCGCACGTTCAGCTCCCGCTCCGCCGGGACGAACAGCCTCTCCCGCAGGGCGGGGGCCTTCGTCAGCTGCTGGGCGAATCGCGTCACGAGCACGACGTCGACGCCGATCCCGATGATCACGACGACACCTCCTTCAGCAGTCCACTCACCAGGTCATCCCGCTGGCCGTTCCGGGCTCCGCACGGCAGCTGGTCACTCCACCGTGACGGACTTGGCCAGGTTGCGCGGCTGGTCCACGTCGTAGCCCTTCTCGCTGGCCAGGGCGCAGGCGAAGATCTGCAGCGGCACCGTGGTCAGCAGCGGCATCAGCAGCGGCTGGGTCTCCGGCACGTGGAAGACGGCCTCGGAGAACTCCTTGACGGCCTCGTCACCGGACTCCGCCACGGTGATGGTCTTCGCACCGCGCGCGCGGACCTCCTGGATGTTGGAGACCACCTTCGAGTGCAGCGAGTCGCGGCCGCGCGGGGACGGGACGACGACGAACACCGGCTGCCCCTCATCGATCAGCGCGATGGGGCCGTGCTTGAGCTCGCCGGCGGCGAAGCCCTCCGCGTGGATGTAGGCCAGCTCCTTGAGCTTGAGCGCACCCTCCATGGCCACCGGATAGCCGACGTGGCGGCCCAGGAACAGCACCGACGGCGTGTCGGCCATGTCGCGGGCGAGCTGCTTGATCTGCTCCGAGTTGTCCAGGATCTCCTGAATCTTGGCGGGGATCTTGTGCAGATCGGCCAGGATGTCGGTGATCTGGCCCTGGAAGAGCTGACCGCGCAGCTGTGCCAGGTACAGGCCCAGCAGGTAGGCGGCGGCGATCATCGCCAGGAACGCCTTGGTGGAGGCCACCGCGATCTCCGGACCGGCGTGCAGGTACAGCACCGCGTCGGACTCCCGCGGGATGGTGGCCCCGTTGGTGTTGCAGATGGACAGCGTCCGCGCGCCCTGCTCCTTGGCGTAGCGGACGGCCATGAGGGTGTCCATGGTCTCCCCGGACTGGGAGATGGAGACCACCAGGGTGGTCTCATCGATGATGGGGTCCCGATAGCGGAACTCGTGGGCGAGCTCCACCTCCACCGGAATGCGGCACCAGTGTTCGATCGCGTACTTGGCCACGGTGCCGGCGTAGGCGGCGGTGCCGCAGGCCAGCACGATGATCTTCTGGACGTCCTTGAGCTCCTCCGGGTCGATCCGCAGCTCGTCCAGGGCGAGCCGGCCCTCGGCGTCGGTGCGGCCCAGCAGCGTGTCCTCCACGGCCTTGGGCTGCTCGTTGATCTCCTTCTCCATGAAGGTGTCGAAGCCGCCCTTCTCGGCGGCGGCCGCATCCCAGTCCACGGTGAAGCGCTTGCCCTCGGCGGGGGTGCCGTCGAAGCCGATGATGGCGACGTCGTCATGGGTGATGGTCACGATCTGGTCCTGCTCGAGCTCGACGGCCTCACGGGTGAAGTCGATGAAGCCGGAGACGTCGGAGCCCAGGAAGTTCTCGCCCTCGCCCAGCCCGACCACCAGCGGGGAGTTGCGGCGGGCCGCCACCACGCGGTCCGGCTGGTCCACGTGGACCGCCAACAGGGTGAACGCGCCCTCCAGCTCCTGGCAGGCCAGACGCATCGCCTCGGTCAGGTCGCCGGCGGCGTCGTCGGCGAAGTGCCGACCGATCAGCTGCGCCGCGACCTCGGTGTCGGTCTGGGACTCGAAGACGCACCCCTCGGCGAGCAGCCGCTCCTTGAGCTCCGCGAAGTTCTCGATGATGCCGTTGTGGATCACCGCCAGCCGGCCGCCGTCGCCCAGATGCGGGTGGGCGTTCTGGTCGGTCGGACCGCCGTGGGTGGCCCACCGGGTGTGCCCGATGCCCACTGTGGCGGGCGCGACCGGCGAGGTCTCGATCTCCGCGACGAGGTTGGCCAGCTTGCCGGCCTTCTTCCTCGACTCGACGACCCCTCCGGAGACGGTGGCGACGCCGGCGGAGTCGTACCCGCGGTACTCCAGGCGGCGAAGCCCCTCGAGGAGCACGTCGAGCGCGTTGTGTTCTGCAGTCTTCTCAGGCAGGCCGATGTAGCCGACGATTCCACACATGCGACATAGCGTATCGTGTTCACGTGTCACCGCACCCTGATGAACACCCGCGCCCGGCGGCCGCCATCCCGAGCGAGCCCCACCCGACCGGTCCCATCCCGGCGGAGGTCGCGGGCACCGCGCCGTGGGCGGGATCACCTCCGCTGGCCTCTGACGCCTCTGACCACTACTCCCCGTTCGTGGAGCTCGACCGCCGCGCCTGGTCCCGGCTGGCCGACACCATCGAGCAGCCGCTGAACCAGGAGGACGTGGACCGGCTCCGCGGCATCGGTGAGCACCTCTCGCTGGACGAGGTCGCCCAGATCTACCTGCCCCTGTCACGTCTGCTGTCCATCTATGTGGAGTCGGCCGCCCACCTGCGCGCCGCGACCAACGACTTTCTGGGCGGCAACGCCCGCCGCACCCCGTTCGTCATCGGCGTGGCCGGCTCGGTGGCGGTCGGCAAATCCACCACCGCCCGCGTGCTGCAGGAGATGTTGCGCCGCTGGCCCTCCACGCCCCGGGTGGAGCTGGTCACCACCGACGGCTTCCTGTATCCGAATGCGGAACTGCGCCGCCGCGGCCTCATGGAGCGCAAGGGCTTCCCGGAGGCCTACGACCGCCGCGCCCTGCTGCGCATGGTCTCCGAGGTGAAGTCGGGCAAGCCCGAGGTCCGCGCTCCCTGGTACTCCCACCTGTACTACGACATCGTGCCGGACAAGGAGGTCGTGATCCGCCGTCCGGACGTGCTGATCGTGGAGGGCCTCAACGTGCTGCAGCCCGCCCGGGTCCGTGCGGACGGCACCACCGGGCTGGCGCTGAGCGACTTCTTCGACTTCTCCATCTATGTGGATGCGAATCCGCGCCACATCGAGCAGTGGTATGTGGACCGGTTCATGCGGTGGCGCACCGGCGCGTTCGCGAACCCGGAGAGCTACTTCCACCAGTACTCCTTCCTCTCCGACGACGAGGCGGTGCAGCGCGCCACCGACATCTGGCACCGGATCAACGGCCCCAACCTGCGCGAGAACATCCAGCCCACCCGTTCCCGGGCCCGGCTGGTGATGAGCAAGGACCGCGACCACTCGGTGTCCCGGGTGCTGCTGAGAAAGGTGTGAGCTTCTCCCCGTGACCCCTGGTACACCGATCCCCCGTCCGTCGGCGCCCGGACCGTCCTCACCGCGCCCGCCCGCTCCGTCTGGGGGCACCCGCCACCGTCGCCGCCCCTCCCCCGCGGTGATCCGGCGACGGCGGCTGGTCGCCGTCGCGCTGCTGGCGCTCGTCCTGGTGGGCGCAGGCTGGCTGGGCGCCAGCCTGGTCGACGCCCTCCGCGGAGGCGACGACGAGCCCGTGGCCGAGGAGGGCGCTTCGCTGACCGAGCGCGCGTCCGACGAGGCGGCCGAGGAGGAGTCAGGAGAGGTGTCGTCGGCCCAGGACGGAGCAGCGGACGCCTCGGATGAGGACGCTGCCGACGACGCCCGGTCCGGTGCCGGAGATGAGGGAGACGGCGAGGAGACGACGGAGGTCGCTGAGAGCACCGACGAACCGGAGCGCACCGAGGACGAGCGCACCGAGGAGGACGCAGTGGGTGCAGAGGACGACGACGCCTCCTCAGGGGAGGATGCGGCGGAGGAGGACGGCACTGCTGAGGACGAGCCGGAGCCGCGTCGGACGGAGACCGTGGGCCCGGAGGACTTCTACCCTCCGGTCAGCGAGGCCTCGTCGGACCCGGACTCGATCCATGTGCTGGTCAACAGGCTCAACCCGCTCGACCCGCTGGACCACCAGCCTGACGACCTGACCACCCCGCAGGTGCGGTCCTCCTACGACGGCATGCTGCTGCGCGAACAGGCCGCCGATGCGCTCGCCGACCTGTTCTCCGCCTCCGATGCGGAGGGCCTGCTGATGACGCTGACCAGCGCCTACCGCTCCTACGGCTATCAGCAGCAGCTCTATGACGGCCGGGCCGCGGAGCTGGGAGTCGCCGGAGCCGATGAGTACACCGCACGCCCCGGACACTCGGAGCATCAGACCGGACTCGCCGCCGACGTGATCGCCTATGACAACCCCACCTGCGGGATGGGCGCCTGCTTCGGCGACACCGCCGAAGGCATCTGGCTGGCGGAGAACGCCCACCGGTTCGGCTTCATCATCCGCTACCAGGAGGGCACCGAGGACATCACCGGCTACGCCTATGAGCCCTGGCACCTGCGCTACGTGGGCGAGGAGACCGCCGAGGCGGTCTTCGAGGCCGGGGTGACCCTGGAGGAGTACTGGGGCGAGCCCGCCGCCCCGCGCTACCCCGGCGAAGAGTGAGCCGCGGCGTGCCGCGACACGCTGAAGAAAGTTCCCGGACCTGCACACGGCCCTGACATCGCATGCCTAGAATCGCCCCATGATCAAGGGATTCAAGGACTTCATTCTGCAGGGCAACGTGGTCGACCTCGCCGTCGCCGTGGTCATCGGCACCGCGTTCGCCGCCGTCATCAACGCCCTGGTGGAGAGCGTGCTGATGCCGCTCATCTCCGCGCTCGTCGGTTCTCCCGACTTCGACAGCTTCGCTGTGGTGTCCCTCAACGGCAATCAGCTGCTCTTCGGGGTGCTGCTCACCCAGATCGTCAACTTCCTGCTCATCGCCGCCGCGATCTACTTCGTGGTCGTGGTGCCGATGAACAAGATCATCGAGGCCCGCAAGCGCCGGCTGGGCATCGAGGACGAGGAGGAGGTCGAGCCGAACACCCAGCTGCTCACCGAGATCCGCGACCTGCTCCAGCAGCAGGCCACGCGCTGACATCTGCCCCCAGGGGGCTCACGGAGACGGGGCGCGGTCCGGAAGCTGGTGCTCCGGGCCGCGCCCCGTCTCTGTTGTCAGTGAGCCTCCGTGAGGAGGGCTCAGAGCGCCAGTTCGGCGCGGACGATCTGCGCCAGCGACTCCGACTCCTCCTGGGCGATCTCCGCTGTGGAGGCCTCCACCATCACCCGTACCACCGGTTCGGTGCCGGAGGGACGCAGCAGCACCCGGCCAGCTTCCCCGAGGCGACCCTCCACCTCCGCGACGGCGGCCAGCACGGCGTCATGGGTCTTCACCCGCGCCTTGTCCACTCCGGAGACGTTGACCAGGACCTGCGGCAGCCGGTCCATGGCCTCAGCGGCCAGCGTCTGCAGGGGCTTGCCGGTGGCGGCCACCCGGGCGGCCAGCTGCAGCCCGGTGAGCACCCCGTCGCCGGTGGTCGCATAGTCGGAGAAGATCAGATGCCCGGACTGCTCGCCTCCGAGCGAGTATCCGCCGGCGCGCATGCCCTCGAGCACGTAGCGGTCGCCGACGGCGGTCTCCACCACGGAGATCCCGGCCTTCTTCATGCCGAGCTTCAGCCCGAGGTTGCTCATCACCGTGACCACCAGAGTGTCGTCCTTCAGCTGACCGTCGGACTTCAGCGCCAGGGCCAGGACGCCCATGATCTGGTCGCCGTCCACGACGGCGCCGGTGTGGTCCACGGCCAGGCAACGGTCGGCGTCGCCGTCGTGAGCGATGCCGAGGTCCGCGCCCTGGGAGACCACCGCCTCCTGCAGCTGGTCCAGGTGGGTGGACCCGCAACCCTCGTTGATGTTGATGCCGTCGGGGTCCGCGCCGATGACGACGACGTCCGCACCGGCGTCGGTGAAGGCCTGCGGCGAACACCCGGAGGCGGCGCCGTGGGCGCAGTCCAGCACGATCTTCAGGCCACGCAGGGAGGTCTCCCCCAGAGAGCGCAGCAGGTGGACCACATAACGGTCCTCCGCATCCGCGAAGCGCTGCACCCGACCGACCTCCGCACCCGTGGGGCGGGGCGGCTCGTGGGCGAGCTGGTCCTCGATCTCGTCCTCGAGGGCGTCGTCGAGCTTGTGCCCGCCGCGGCCGAGGAATTTGATCCCGTTGTCCGGGGCGGGGTTGTGGGAGGCGGAGATCATCACACCGAAGTCCGCGTCGATGTCCGCCACCAGGAAGGCCGCAGCCGGGGTGGGGAGGACGCCGGCGTCGTGGACGTCCACGCCGGCGCTGGCCAGGCCCGCCTGCACCGCCGCGGAGATGAACTCTCCGCTGACGCGGGGATCACGGGCGACCACCGCCACGGGGCGGCGACCGCCCTCGGTGCGGCGGTGGCCGAGCACCTCTGCGGCGGCCTGGGCGAGCTTGAGTGCGAGCTCCGCGGTCAGCAGCCCATTGGCCACACCGCGGACTCCGTCGGTTCCGAAAAGTCGTGCCATGATGCGGACAAGTCTAGCCATAGCCGAGCAGTGCTCCTGCACCGACACCGTCGCCGGCCGATGACCTGCACCGTCAGATCACGTCTGCCCCCTCAGATCTGATGGTGCAGACGTGATGTCGGTGGGCAGAACGCGCGCTCGGACCGCCTGGGGCCACCGGGCGAACCGACCGCAGACGCAGGAGGACCCCCGTCCGGCACGTGCCGAGCGGGGGTCCTCCTGCGGCGCTCGCACCACTGGATCAGCGGGGCGAGGCCAGAGCGGCTGAGACGATCAGCGCTTCGAGTACTGCGGAGCCTTGCGGGCCTTCTTGAGACCGGCCTTCTTGCGCTCCACGGCGCGGGCGTCGCGGGTCAGGAACCCGGCCTTCTTGAGCGCCGGACGGTTGTGGTCCCGGTCGATCTCGTTGAGCGCACGGGAGATGCCCAGGCGCAGCGCGCCGGACTGGCCGGAGGGGCCGCCGCCGTCGATGCGGGCGACGACGTCATAGGCGCCCTCGAGCCCCAGCAGGGTGAAGGGGTCGTTGACCTCCTGCTGGTGCAGCTTGTTCGGGAAGTAGTCCTCCAGGCTGCGGCCGTTGATGGTCCACTGGCCGGAGCCGGGGACGATGCGGACGCGGGCGCGAGCACGCTTGCGACGGCCGATGGCGGCGCCGCCGACGGTCAGCGGGGCGCGCTCGGTCTCGCCGGTCTCCTGGACGGGGGCGGACTCCGAGGTGTAGCTGGTCAGCTCCTCGGCAGTGTTCAGCTCTTCAGTGTTCTGAGCCACGGTTCTCCTTGAAAATGTTCTCGTGTCGGGTGGCCAGGACTACTGAGCGACCTGGGAGATCTCGTACGGCTTCGGCTGCTGGGCCGCGTGCGGGTGCTCCGGGCCGGCGTAGACGCGCAGCTTCTTGAGCTGGGCGGCACCGAGCTTGTTGTGCGGGAGCATGCCCTTGACGGCGAACTCCACAGCACGGGTCGGGTGACGCTCGATCATCTCGTCGAACGTCATGGAGGAGATGCCGCCCGGGAAGCCGGAGTGGCGCCAGTAGCGCTTCTTCTGGCCCTTGTCGCCGGTCACGGCGACCTTCTCGGCGTTGATGATGATCACGAAGTCGCCCATGTCCTGGTGAGGAGCGAAGGTCGGCTTGTGCTTGCCGCGCAGCAGGGCGGCGGTCTGGCTGGCGAGACGACCCAGCACGACGTCGGTGGCGTCGATGATGTGCCACTGAGCGTCGGCGTCGCCAGGCTTCGGGGTGTACGTACGCACGGTGATGATGCCTTCGGTCGGTGTTCTACGGTTCAGCGCACCGGGCACGCGGTGGTGTGAGAGTCACCATGCGCCAGTGGCTGTTTCTTCGCGAGTGCGCCGTCCGGCTTCCCAGGTGAGGGCTGGGAAGATGCCGGGCCCGTGAGTTCCCCTGCCGCTCGTGGAGGCATACGGTCATGCAACTGAACCGCCTCGACACAAGCCCACGCAGGAGTGGACACGCACAACAACCGTTCACTATACCGGGTGGGCCTCACCGCGGCAATGTGAGCTCCCGCTCCCCGGTCAGCGACGAGCTCCTCGTCCATCTCGTCCGTCAGCTCGGGTTCGCTGCGCCGTGACCCCCAGACGCGTCTGTCCCCGCCATGTTCGTTCGTCCCTACGGTATTCCACAGGGACGGACGAACGCGACGGGGGACAGACGGCAGGGTGGGACTGACGGCAGGGTGGGGGCGGGATCAGCCGCGACGGCGGGCCACCAGCTCCTCCACCGGCCCGGCCAGCGGGTGGTCGGCCTCCAACCCGGTCACCTGCTCCACGAAGTCCCTCGGCGGCAGATCCGCCAGCAGGCCCTCCAGCTGATTCGCCTGCTCGTCGTGGGCGTCCCGGAAGTCCAGGGCGGCGTCGACGACGGCGAGCAGCGCCTCCGCTCCCAGCCCCTGCTCCACGGCCTGGGAGGCCGGGCCGATCAGCCGTTCGTGGCGGGAGAGCTTGCGCAGCGGCTGGCGACCCACGCGCTGCACGGTGTCCGGCAGCGCCGGGTTCCGGAACCGCCCCAGGATGGTCTCCCGGTAGGAGGCCATGTCCTCGGCCGCGAAGCCGTGCTTGGCCACCAGCAGCGCGGAGGTCTCCTCCAACGCGGCGGCGACCCCGGACCCTACGGCGTCGTCGGCGAGCGCCTCGGCGATGGTCCCGGCACCGGCCCGAGAGCCCAGATAGGCGGCCGCGGCGTGCCCGGTGTTCACGGTGAACAGCTTCCGCTCGATGTACGGGCCGAGGTCGTCCACGAAGTGGGCACCGGGGATGTGCGGCGGATTCTCCCCGAACGGCCCACGCTCGATCGCCCACTCGTAGAAGGGCTCCACGGTGACGTCAAGCCCCGCACCCTCGGGCTGTCCGGGCACGATGCGGTCCACCGCCGTATTGGCGAACACCGCCCGGGCGGAAAGCTCCTCCCAGTCCGCCCCGGCATGCTCCCGCATATGTCCGGCCAGGGTGTCCGTGGCGCCGATCGCGTTCTCGCAGGCCATGACCTGCAGCGGCGGCGCATCCGCGGCGCGCCGCCGCAGCCCGGCCACCACATGCGGGGCGATGTGCTTCAGGATCATCGGCCCGACGGCGGTGGTCACCACCTCCGCGGTGGCCACCTCCTCGGCCACGGCCTCCGGGGACTGCGCGGAGTCCACCGCACGGAACCCGTCGACCACCCGGTCCGTGCCGCCGTCGCCGACCTCATGGACCGTATAGCTCTCCGCGGCGTCCAAGGCCTGCACCAGGGGCGCGACGACGTCGGAGAAGACGACCTCATAGCCTCCCTCGTGCAGCAGCAGGCCGACGAAGCCCCGACCGATGTTGCCTGCGCCGAAATGCACGGCCTTCATGACTGGTCCTCCTGTGCTCTCCATGGTCAACCCTCGTCCACCGCGGAGAGCAGCTCGAGCAGCTCCTCCTCACTGGTGGCCTCCTTGAGCCGCTGGACGGTGGCCTTGTCCCCGAACAGCCGGGCGATGCGGGAGAGGATCTGCAGGTGCTCGTCCCCCACTCCGGCGATGCCGACGACGAAGGTGGCCCGCTGGCCGCCCCAGTCCACGCCGTCGTCGTACCGGGCCACCGAGAGCGCGGAGGCCTTGATGGCGTCCTTGGCCTCGTTGGTGCCGTGCGGGATGGCGAGCTCGTTGCCCATGAAGGTGGAGACGGTCTCCTCCCGCTCATGCATGGCGGCCAGGTAGTCCCCGGTGACCGCGCCGGCGGTCTCCAGGGCTGCCGCCGCCTCGGCCATGGCCTCGTCCCGGGTGGCGGAGCCGGAGTGGATGCGGACCCGGTCCAGGGCCAGGATCCCACCGGTCGCCGAGCCTGAGGGCTCGCTCGCTGCCGGTGCCGCAGCTCCGGCACCCACCGCAGCAGGCTGGGCGCTGCCGACCTCGGCCCGGCTGCGGACCAGCTCGACGACCTCGTCGTACTCCGGAGCGTCCATGAAGCTCTCCACGGAGACATGGATGGCCTCCGGCTCCTGCCCACGGGCTCGGTCGGTGAGCTGCTGCTGGGTGATCACCAGGTCGGTGTCACCCGGCAGCGCCGCCACCGCCTTGTTCGTCACCGTGACGCCCTCGATGCCCGCGTCCTTGATCTTCTTCCGCAGCACCGACGCTCCCATCGCGGAGGAGCCCATGCCGGCGTCGCAGGCGAAGATGATCGAGTTGATGCGGCCGGCGGCCTCCCCGGAGGCGGCCTGCGCGGCCAGGCCGGCGAGCGCCGCCGAGGACTTGCCCTTGGCGGCCTCGGTGCGGGCCACGGCGTCGGAGAAGGAGTCCTCGGCCTGCAGGTCCCGCTTCCGGCTGGCGAGCAGGATGAACGCGGCGATGGTGAAGCTGACCGCGGCGGAGAGGATCACCGAGAGAGTGACGCCGAGGTAGGAGTCCGAGGCGGTCTGGATGAGCACGGCGAAGATCGAACCCGGCGCGGCAGGGGCACGCAGGCCCGAGTCGAAGAGCGCATTGGTGGCCACACCGGTGGCGCCGCCGCCGATGACGGCCAGCAGCAGGGCCGGCTTCATCAGCACATACGGGAAGTAGACCTCGTGAATGCCGCCGGCGAACTGGATCAGCGCCGCCCCCGGAGCCGTGGCCCGGGCGGCCCCGACGCCGAAGACGGTGAAGGCCATCAGCACGCCGAAGCCGGGGCCGGGATTGGCCTCGAGCAGGAACAGGATGGACTTGCCCTCCGCCGCGGCCTCGGAGATGCCCAGCGGGGTGAGCACGCCATGGTTGATGGCGTTGTTGAGGAAGAAGACCTTCGCCGGTTCGATGATGATCGAGGTCAGCGGCAGCAGACCGTTGTCCACCAGGAACCGCACCGCAGCACCGAGGACGTCCATCAGGGCGTTGACGATCGGCGCCAGGGCGAAGAAGCCGACCACGGACATCAGGAAGGCCGTGATGCCGGCGGAGAACATGTTGACCAGCATCTCGAAGCCGGCCTTGACCTTGCCCTCCCACAGGGCGTCCAGCCGCTTGATCACCCAGGCGGCCAGCGGACCCATGATCATCGCGCCGATGAACATGTGGATCTGCCCCAGCTCGTCAGCCCCCTCCGGCAGCGCGGCATTGGCCTGCGCGATGAGGAAGTCCGAGCCGATGATCACACCGAAGGTGGCCGTGGCGCCGACGACGGCGCCCCGGACGTCGTAGATCATCTTGCCGCCCTGGACGGCGATCAGGATGGGCAGCAGGAAGTGGATCATCGGGCCGATGATCTCGCCGAACGCATCCGTGGCCGCCGTGCCCTCGGTGAACTCGTTGACGTTCACGATCACGGCGGTGATGATCCCCCAGGCGATGAGCGCGGGGATGATGGGCATGATCATGCCCGAGAGGAAGGAGCCGAACTTCTGGACCCCCACGCGCAGACTGCCTGGAGAACTGCTCTCCGAGCTCTGCGCCGCGGGCGACGTCGACGTCGTCGTCATGGCGTATGCCTTTCGTCAGGTGCCCCGTCGGGGCGAGTGATGTGGGTGGATGAGAAGTGAGGTCAGCGGGAGACGTCGGCGAGCGCCACCCGGGCCGCCTCGCGCGCGTCCTGCGCGCCGGCGGCGGCCAGCGCCGCCTGGGCCGCGGCCCGAGCGGCCTCGGCCGTGTGTCGGGCCAGCTCGGCGCGGACATCGGCCATCGCGGCCGGAGCCATCGAGAGCGTCTGCACTCCCAGGCCGACCAGCACCACGGCCAGCAGCGGATCCGCGGCGGCCTCGCCGCACACCCCCACCGGGCGGTCCTGGCGGGCGCCGGCGGCGCCGACCTCCCCGATGAGCCGCAGCACCGCCGGGTGCCACGGGTCCTGCAGCTCGGCGACGGAGCCCAACAGCCGGTCAGCGGCCATCGTGTACTGGGTCAGGTCGTTGGTGCCGATCGAGGCGAAACCGGTGCGGGCCAGCAACTGGTCGGCGATCAGGGCGCTGGAGGGGACCTCCACCATCACCCCGGCGGTGCGCAGCCCGTGCTCGGCGGCGAGGGCGGCGAACGCCTCGGCCTCCTCCGCGGTGGAGACCATCGGAGCCATGACCCACAGGTCGGCCTCGGTGGCGGCGGCGGCCTCGGCCAACGCGGTGAGCTGGCCCCGGAGGATCTCCGGCTGCGCGTTCAGGGCGCGCAGGCCACGGCGCCCCAGCGCCGGGTTCTCCTCGTCCGCGTCGGTGAGGAACGGCAACGGCTTGTCCGCGCCGGCGTCGAGCAGTCGGATGACCACCTTCTGCCCGGGGAAGGCCTCGAGCATCTGCTGGTAGGCGTGGCGTTGGGCGGCAACGTCCGGAGCGGTCTCCGCGCTGAGGAAGAGGAACTCGGTGCGGAACAGGCCCACACCTTCGGCGCCGCGCTCCACGGCCTCGGCCGCCCCCTCCGGCGATCCCAGGTTGGCCAGCAGCGGCACCGGGGTCCCGTCGGCCAGCGCCCCCGGAGTGACCGGGGCGGAGGCCGCGGCGGCCCGCTCCGCGATGCGCGCGCGGACCTCCTCCTCACGCTCAGGGCTCGGGGAGGTCTCCACCGCGGAGGCGGCGGCGTCGACCACCACGGTCTCACCATCGGTCAGCTCGGCGGCCCCGGCCACCCCGACCACGGCGGTGAGGCCCTTCTCCCGGGCGAGGATCGCGGTGTGGGAGGTGGGCCCGCCCTCGATGGTCACCACCGCCAGGACCTTCTCCAGATCGAGCAGCGCGGTGTCGGCCGGGGCCAGGTCCTGGGCCACCAGCACGAAGGGATGGCCGGGGTCCGGGACGCCGGGGGCCGGAAGCCCGGAGAGGTGGGCGATGACGCGCTGGGCGACGTCGGCCAGGTCGGCGGCGCGCTCCCCCAGGTAGCCTCCGGCCTGTTCCAGGCGGCGACGGAACTGCTCGAAGGACTCATGGACGGCCCGCTCCGCGGTGGCGCCGTCGCCGAGACGGGCCCGCACCGCCTTGTCCAGGGCCGGGTCCTGGGCCATCATCGCCTGGGCCTGCAGCACGCCCTGGGCCGTTCCGCCGGCAGCCTCGCCCCGGGCGGCGAGGTCCTGGGCGACGGCGACCACGGACTCCTGCACGCGAGCGTGCTCCTGCTCCGGGGTCAGGGCGCTGGGCTCCTCCCCCGGGGCCTGAAGAGGGGCCGCCATCCGGGCCACGGGCCCCAGGGCCACACCCTGCCCCACGCCGGTGCCGGACAGGGTGCGCGCCCCGGGAGCGGGCTGTTCCGCGGTCGCGGCGGAAGCAGCGGATACAGCGGGCGCGACCTCCTGGGAGGAGGCGTGCGGCAGCAGGGACGAGGTCATGAGGTCTCCTCGGGGTCATTGCGGTCGACGGGGAGCGACTCGAGGATCAGGGCAAGGGTGCGGGATCCGTCGAGGTCGCTGAAGATGTCAGGGGGAAGGGTCACCAGGGGGATGCGCATGCTGTAGGAGTCCAGGCGGTCCTGGACACGTTCCCGGAAGGCGGCCAACTGGGGCCCCAGCAGGAGGAGGTCGACGTCATCGAGGTCCCCCGACAGTGCGGAGTCGGCGGCGGCACGCACCGTATGCGGCAGCCCCGCCCGCTGCAGAGCGGCGCGGGCGCGCTGGGCCACGAATGTGCTGGACGCACCGGCGCCGCAGACCACCAGGATCTCCATCGATCATCAGCTCCTTCTTCTCCTGACTGTGATTCTCCGCGCGCCGCGATGCCCGTCACAACCATTGAAGTTTCCGCCTCCCCGGAAATCTGCCGGTCACCGGCCCGCCACCTGCCGGTCGCCCAAGGACCCGGAGACGCGGCGCGGGTATCGTAGGCGTGGATCCTCCCGCCGCCCGAGCGCAGGCGGGCGGCACCTGCCATGGAACGACGGCGCCGAGGGGGCATGCGATGACGCGGCAGCGCCAGGACCAGCTGGTCACCCTGCTGCTGCGCGACCGCGGCTGGACCACGGCGGCCGCGCTGGCGGACCTGCTCGGCGTCACGCCGCGCAGCGTGCGCTCCTACATCGCGGCGATCAACGCCCGCACTCCCGGCGGCGACGCCGTCGAGTCAGGGCCTTCCGGCTACCGCGCCAACCGACCCGTGCTCGCCGGGCTGAGGGCCGGCGGCGAGCGGGAGACTCCCCGGGACCGGCTGCACCGGCTGGTGCGGGCGCTGCTCACCGCCGAGGAAGGGCTCGACGTCTATGAGACCGCCGAGACGCTCTACGTCAGCGACGCCACGGTGGAGTCTGACCTTGCGCGTGTCCGCGGCCTGCTGGACGGGACCGAGCTGCAGCTTCGACGCAGCGGCCCGCGGGTGCGCCTGGTGGGCGACGAGCTGGCCCAGCGCCGGCTGGTCTCCCGCCTGGCCCATGAGGAGATGGAGGAGGGAACCTTCGACGTCGAGGCTCTGCGGCGGGCCGCAGGGCTCGGCACCGTGGACAGCGCCGCCTTCGGGACCTTCACCCGGGAGCTGGCCGCCGAGCTCGCCTCGCTGGGCTGGTACGTCAACGAGTTCGCGGCCGCCGACGTCGCCCTGCACGCCGCCATCGCCGCCGACCGGGTCGCGCGCGGCCGCGCCCTGCACAGCACCCACGGGGAGCCCAGCGACGATCAGCACCGCCTGGGGGCGACCCTCGATGCGCTGAGCCGACGCCATTTCGACGTCGCCCTGGGCCCCGGCGACCTGCAGCATCTCAGTTCCCTGGTGCTGACCCGGGTGGTCGCCCCCGGTGGGGCCGCCGAGGAGCAGGTACGGCTGGACCCGGAGATCGAGGCCACCGTGCGGCAGGCCGTCACCCACGCCGCCCACGGGTACCTGGTGGACATCGTCGACGAGGAGTTCATCCGGCGCCTCGGCCTGCACGTGCAGAACCTGGTGCTGCGCTCCCGGGAGCATGCGACCGCCCGCAACCCATTGACCCGATCCCTGAAGTCCGCCTACCCGATGATCTTCCAAGTGGCGGTGTCCATCGCCAACGACGTCGGCCGCCGCCTGGACGTGGAGATCCACGACGATGAGATCGCCTACATCGCCATGCATGTGGGGGGCCGTCTCGAGCGCCGCCGGATGGCGGAGACGGTGCTGACCGCCACCATCGTCTGCCCCGGGTACTACGAGCTGCACGAGCTGCTGCGCTCCCGGATCGCCCGCTCCCTGGGACCCAGCATCGAGGTCACGGGAGTCGAGACCCGGGTGGACCCCGACTGGGCGGCGATCGACACCGACCTGGTGCTGACCACCATCGAACCGCCCCACCGCGACGAACGGACCGTCACCCTGCCCCCGTTCCTCACCGACGCGGACCTGGAACGCATCACCACGGCGGCCTCCCGGATCCGCCGGGGCCGACGGCTGGCCCGGCTGCGGGAGGAGCTCGAGCGCTACCTGAGCCCGGACGCCTTCATCCGTCCGCTGGACACCGCGGACGAGGAGGAGGCCATCCGCGCCCTGGGTGCTCCGCTGGCGGCCCGCGGAGTGATCGACCAGGACTACATCGACCGCACCGTGGAGCGGGAACGGCTCTCCTCCACGGCGTTCACGGAGGCCCTGGCGGTGCCGCATGCACTGCAGATGACCGCCACGCGCACGGCCATCGCTCTGGGCATCGCCGACGGCTCCGTCCCCTGGGGCGACGCCCGCATCCAGGTGGTCGCGCTGGTCGCCTTCAGCGAGGACGAGCGCGAGGCCTTCCAGACGATCTTCGAACAGCTCGTCGAGGTCTTCAGCGAACGCGAGTCCGTCCAGCGGCTGCTGCGCCGCGGGCAGGACTTCGGCAGCTTCCTGGACGAGCTGGTCGCCGTCATCGACGGGTGAGGGCGGCCCCCTGAGGCTGCCCACCCCTGGCACGTGCGGCGGGCTCTGGCCCAGCCTCCTGCGGCGGTTCGGCCCCGCGAGCAGGACGGGCATGCGCATGCCCGTCGTCATTCTCCGCCGCGTGTCGGAGGGACGGACGACGACGGCCGGCCACCTCCCCCACTGAGGGACGTGACCGGCCGTCGTCTGCGCACTGCCCCGGTGCGCCCGATGGATCCGGGCTGCGGGCTCAGCCCTGCTTGGTGTAGGCGCCTTCCGCCATGTCCTCAAGCTCGCGGCCCTTGGTCTCCGGGACCCACTTGAGCACAAAGACCAAGGACAGCAGCGCCGAGACCGCATAGAAGCCGTATGCGAAGACGAGAGAGAGCTCCGCCATGGACGGGAAGATGGTGGAGATCACGAAGTTCGCCGCCCAGTTGGCCGACGCCGTCACGCCCAGCGCGATGGCGCGGATGCGGTTGGGGAACATCTCACCCAGCAGCAGCCACATGAACGGGCCCCAGGTGGCGCCGAAGAACAGCACGAACACGTTGGCCGAGATCAGGGCGACCACGCCCCAGGCCCCGGGGAGCTGGACGTCGTCGCCGACGGTGACGGCCTGGGAGAAGGCCACCGCCATCATCCCCAGGCCCAGGGCCATGCCGGCGGAGCCGACGGCCAGCGGAATGCGGCGGCCCACCTTGTCCACGATGATGATGCCGACCACGGTGGCCACGATGTTCACCGTGGTGGTGATGACCTGGATCAGGAACGACTGGTCCTCGGGGATGCCCACCGACTGCCACAGCGTGTTGGAGTAGTAGAAGATCACGTTGATCCCCACGAACTGCTGGAAGACCGCGAGCCCCAGGCCGACCCACACGATGGGCATGACCTTGCCGGAGACCAGCAGGTCGCGCAGTCGCTGCCGGGACTCCATGTTGATCGTCCGGCCGATCTCCTGGATCTTCGCGCGGATCTCGTCGTCCTGGCGCAGGCCCACGACCTCCCGCAGCACCGTCGCCGCGCGGGCGTCGTCGCCCCGCGAGACCAGGTAGCGCGGGGACTCCGGGATGGAGGTGGCCAGCAGGCCGTAGATCAGGGCGGGGATCGCCTCGATGAGGAACATCCAGCGCCAGGCGTCGACGCCGAACCACAGTTCCCCGGACGCCCCACCGGCGAGGTTGGAGATGAAGGCGTTGGAGACGGCCGCGGCGAAGATCCCGATGACGATGGCCATCTGCCACAGCGAGCCCAGGCGTCCCCGGAGGCTGGTGGGCGCGACCTCGGCGATGTAGGCCGGGGCGATCACCGAGGCCATGCCGACGCCGACGCCGCCGAGCACGCGCCAGACGATCAGGTCCACGGTGTCGAAGGCCAGGCCGGAGCCCAACGCGGAGATGAAGAAAGCGGCGGCGGCGATGAGCATGGCGCGCACGCGACCCAGACGGTCCGAGAGCGTGCCGCCGATCCAGGCGCCGACCATGCAGCCCAGCAGAGCGGAGGAGACGGTGAAGCCGATCAGGACCTCAGAGAGGCCGAACGTGTCTTGGATGGCGCCGACCGCACCGTTGATGACGGCGGTGTCGAAGCCGAAGAGGAAGCCGCCGAACGCGGCGACCAGCACGACCCATGTCACGGCGGTGACCGCGGGGTCCTGCGATCGTGTGGTGGTGGTGCTCATCAGAGGGTGATCCTTTGAGTCGAAGAGGTCTGAACCGGTGAGCTGCGTCCTATGAGCCAGGTCGCAACGCATGCGAACTGTGGCACCCTACATCACCGGGCAGGAAGCGCTCTCAGCCTCTCGGCACGCCATGAGTGGAACATCACCCCTGGTCAGAGAGCTATAGCGCTGGAGCAATCGATGCGTGACTCCGCACACTGCGTGCGAAAGATCACATCAGTCGATGTCATGGGTGTCACAGCAGGCATCGCATGACAATTCGTCCGCGGCTCAGGATCCGCGTGTCGGGCGCGTGGCCCGAGTCTGCTCCGCACGGTCGGCCAGCTGATCGTCGGGCGGGTAGTCCACAGACTCCAGCACCAGTCCTCGCGGCGGGGCCAGCCGCACTGCGGCGTCCCAGCTGGGCGTGCCCAGCCGCTCCATGAGCCAGCCCGACTCACGGCGCCCCTCCCCCACGTCGATCGTCGCGCCGATCAGGGCCCGCACCATGTGGTGGCAGAAGGCGTCCGCGGTGAGCCGGGCCGCGATGACGCCGTCGTCCCCGCGTGCGATGCTGAACTCCTGCAGCTCTCGGATGGCCGTGCTCATCTCCCGGGGCCGGCAGAAGCTGCCGAAGTCATGCAGCCCCAGCATCCCGACGGTCTCAGCTGCCATGAGCGCGTCGTCCAGCCGCGCGCGATGCCAGGCGGTGTCCGCCCGACGCAGCGGATCCCGCAGCGCGGGATGGTCGGCGATCCGGTAGGTGTAGGTGCGGCTCAGGGCCGAGAACCGGGCGTCGAAGCTCGCCGGGACCTCGGCGGCGCTGTGGACGACGACAGCCCCGTCCTCGCGGGCCAGCACCCCGCCCAGCCGGCGCAGGATCGCCTCCTCGGGCGCGATGTCCCGGCCCCGTGACAGACCTTCCCATTCGGCGCGGCTCAGGTCCAGGTGCACCACCTGGCCTCGGGCGTGGACCCCGGCGTCGGTCCGCCCGGCGACCACGACCTTCACAGGCCGACGGATCAGGGTGGCCAGCGCCTCGGTGAGCACACCCTCTACGGTGCGCAGCCCCGGCTGGGCGGCCCAGCCGCGGTAGGCGCCGCCGTCGTAGGCCAGGTCGAGTCGGATCCGCACATCTGCCATGGACACCAGGGTATCCGGGCTCCGCACCGCAGCCCGCACACGCAGAAGCCCCCGATCCCCTGCAGGGGATCGGGGGCTTCTGCGATGCCGAGGGCACATCGTCACGGCGTGCTGACGATGCACGGCGCGGAGAACCCGTCAGGACAGGCGCTCTGCCGGATCATCGGACCCGAAGGCCCGGAAGGGTCACTTGTCCTCGGTCTCCTCGGAAGTCTCCTCAGCCGGAGTCTCCTCAGCGGGAGTCTCCTCGGTGACCTCCTCGACCTGAGTGTCCTCGGCGACCTCCTCGACCGACTCCTCCTCGACCGGGGCGGCGGCGGCCTGCTCGGCCTCCTTCACCACAGCCTGCTTCGGGGAGACCGGCTCCATGACGAGCTCGATGACAGCCATGGGGGCGTTGTCGCCCTTGCGGTTGCCGATCTTGGTGATGCGGGTATAGCCGCCCTCGCGCTGGGCCATGGCCGGAGCGATCACAGTGAACAGCTCGTGGACGATGGCCTGGTTGGTCGAGTTCTTGGCGCTGATCTTGCCGACCACCTGGCGGCGAGCCGCGAGGTCACCCTTCTTGGCGATGGTGATCAGGCGCTCTGCGTACGGACGCAGACGCTTCGCCTTGGTCACTGTGGTGGTGATCGAGCGGTGCTCGAACAGGCTGGCCGACAGGTTGGCCAGCATCATCTTCTCGTGCGACGGGCTCCCGCCCAGGCGCGGTCCCTTGGTGGGGGTAGGCATGGTCTCGTTCTCCTTGGATGGTGCGCCGCCGGGTCACAGCCCCCGCGACGCGCAGATGATGTCGTGTGCGTCAGGCGCTCAGAACTGCTGCTCGCCCTCGAGGTACTCGCCCTCGCCCGCCTCCTGGAAGCGCGCGGCGGTCGGGTCGAAGCCCGCCGGGGAGTCCTTCAGGGACAGGCCGAGCTCGGTGAGCTTGTCCTTGACCTCGTCGATGGACTTCGCACCGAAGTTGCGGATGTCCATCAGGTCGGCCTCGGAGCGTGCCACGAGCTCACCCACGGTGTGGATGCCCTCGCGCTTGAGGCAGTTGTAGGAGCGCACCGTCAGCTCCAGGTCCTCGATGGGCAGAGCCATGTCGGCGGCCAGGGCGGCGTCGGTCGGCGAGGGGCCGATCTCGATGCCCTCGGCGGCGACGTTGAGCTCCCGGGCCAGCGAGAACAGCTCGACCAGCGTGGTGCCCGCGGATGCCAGTGCATCGCGCGGAGCCATCGACGGCTTGGCCTCGACGTCGACGATCAGCTTGTCGAAGTCGGTGCGCTGCTCGACACGGGTCGCCTCGACCTTGAAGCTCACCTTCAGGACCGGGGAGTAGATGGAGTCGACCGGAATGCGGCCGATCTCCGAGTCCGCGACCTTGTTCTGCGAGGCCGACACATAGCCGCGGCCGCGCTCGATGGTCAGCTCCATGTCCAGCTTGCCGTCCTCGTTGAGGGTGGCCAGGTGGAGGTCGGGGTTGTGGACCTCCACACCCGCCGGCGGAGTGATGTCCGCGGCAGTGACCTCACCCGGGCCCTCCTTGCGGAGGTAGGCGACGACGGGCTCGTCGTGCTCGGAGGACACGGAGAGCCGCTTCACGTTGAGCACGAGCTCGGTGACGTCCTCCTTGGCGCCGGCGACGGTGGTGAACTCGTGGAGCACACCGTCGATCCGGATGCTGGTCACAGCCGCGCCCGGAATGGAGGACAGCAGGGTGCGACGCAGCGAGTTGCCGAGGGTGTAGCCGAAGCCCGGCTCCAGGGGCTCGATGATGAAACGCGAACGGTGGTCAGCGACGACTTCTTCGGTCAGCGTGGGGCGCTGTGCAATGAGCACTGGTGGTTCCTTTCAGAGTGCATCCGCTATATGACGCAAACTCAGCGATGATGATGCTCACCTCCGCCGCGGCCCGGGAGGCCGCGGCGGAGATCGGTGTCGTATAGAAGGTCGCTCAGACGCGACGGCGCTTCGGCGGGCGGCAGCCGTTGTGCGCGCTCGGGGTGACGTCCGTGATGGAGCCGACCTCGAGGCCGGCGGCCTGCAGGGAGCGGATGGCGGTCTCGCGCCCGGAGCCCGGGCCCTTGACGAACACGTCGACCTTGCGCATGCCGTGCTCCTGGGCACGCTTGGCGGCCTGCTCCGCGGTCATCTGCGCCGCGTAGGGAGTGGACTTGCGGGAGCCCTTGTGTCCGACCTCGCCCGACGAGGACCACGAGATCACGGCGCCGGTGGGGTCCGTGATGGACACGATCGTGTTGTTGAAGGTCGACTTGATGTGGGCCTGGCCCTGGGTGATGTTCTTGCTGGCCTTGCGGCGCGGCTTGCGAGCCGCTGCGCGTGACTTGGGGGGCATATCTTCTCCGTGACTCAGTTGGTCTGATCAGCGTGTGCCGGCCTGTCCGGGACCCCGGAGGCCGAGGGCATACGCAGAACTACTTCTTCTTGCCTGCGACGGTCCTCTTCGGACCCTTGCGGGTGCGGGCGTTGGTCTTGGTGCGCTGACCGCGGACCGGCAGGCCACGGCGGTGGCGCAGGCCCTGGTAGGAACCGATCTCGACCTTGCGCCGGATGTCGGCGGCGACCTCACGACGGAGGTCACCCTCGACCGTGAAGTTCCCCTCGATGTAGTCACGCAGAGCGACCAGCTGGTCGTCGCTGAGGTCCTTCACACGGGTGTTCGGGTCGATCCCGGTGGCCTCGAGGGCCAGCTGGGCGCGGGTGTGCCCGACGCCGTAGATGTAAGTGAGTGCGATCACCGTGCGCTTGTCGCGCGGGATGTCGACACCTGCCAGACGTGCCACGTGGCAGTCCTCCTTGTTCTTGTCCGAAGGTCTTCAGCAGTGCGTTCCCTCTGGGACGTCCCCGATACGGTGATCGGCGGCGTCCGGCGTCGGAGGTGACGCCGTCAGCGGGTCTCCGGCCCTCGGCAACCGGAGGTGGAACCGTGCAGCTCATCCACGGTGTGCACTGCCATCAACATTGAGCTGTGGTCGAGCGCCCGGGCGCCCTCACTTCATCCAGGTGGGAGAAGGTGAGGAGCTCAGCCCTGGCGCTGCTTGTGGCGCGGGTTCTTGCAGATCACGCGGATCACGCCGTTGCGGCGGATCACCTTGCAGTCAGAGCAGATCTGCTTCACGCTGGGGTGAACCTTCATGGCTTTCCTCTTTACTTGTAGCGGTAGACGATACGTCCACGGTTGAGGTCATACGGGCTCATCTCCACCACGACCCGGTCCTCCGGGAGGATCCGGATGTAGTGCTGGCGCATCTTGCCCGAGATGGTGGCGAGCACCACGTGGTCGTTCTCCAGACGCACGCGGAACATCGCGTTCGGAAGGGCTTCGGTCACCCGGCCCTCAACCTCGATCACACCTTCTTTTTTACCCATATGCTCCACACCGTTCGCGACTCCCCCGTCCGGTCGATGCACGACGACGGCGACAGCACCCGTCGATCCGGACCGCGGCGCACTGCACCGCCTGACCCGTGATCATGAGGAATGATGCCGCCGCACGTGACGTGCGGGCCGGGAGAATCTGGTTCTGTTTCTGACAGACGCCGCTGGGCTCCCTCCGCTCCCGGTGAGACCGGAGGCGCAGGACGCCCGCCGGTCTGCGGGCACGGCTGAACCACAGAGACAACCAGCAGTCAATACTACCCGACACCGAGTCGTCGCGGCAATTCGCCGCAGGAGGACCCGGGGGGGCAGCGGTGAGGAGGGCGGACCGGGGCCGGCAGCCGCGGTCGACCCGAGTGTCGATCAGCGGATCGGCACGGGGGTCACGCCGAGCGGCTCCAGCTCGGAGGCCCCGCCGTCGGGTGCGGTCAGCACCCAGATCCCGCCCTCGTGGCGGGCCACCGAGTGCTCCCACTGGCTGGCCCGGGACCCGTCCTCCGTGACGACCGTCCAGTCGTCGTCGAGGACCCGGGTCTCGATGCCGCCGCGGGTGAGCATCGGCTCGATGGCCAGCGCGAGGCCCGGCTTGATCCGGGTGCCCTTCATGCCCGTGGAGTAGTTGAAGACGTCCGGGGGCAGGTGCATGGCCGAGCCGATCCCGTGGCCCACATAGTCCTCGAGGATCCCCAGCCGCTCGCCGGGCTGGGAGACGACATGCTCCTCGATCGCTTCACCGATCTCCCCGACGTGGCGGGCCGTGGCGAAGGCGGCGATGCCGCGCCACATGGCCTGGCGCGTGATCTCCGAGAGACGCTCGTCGCCGGCGTCGGCGGTCCCGTCCTGGGAGGAGCCCAGGATCACCGTGCGCGCCGAGTCCGAGTGCCAGCCGTCGATGATGCAGCCGCCGTCGATCTTCAGCACGTCGCCGGTCTGCAGGACTCGGCCTCCGGGGATCCCGTGGACGACCTCGTCGTTGACCGACGCGCAGATGTGCCCGGGGAAGCCGTGATAGTTCAGGAAGTTCGGCTTCGCCTCGTGGTCGGCGAGCACCTCGGCGAAGACCGCGTCGAGCTCCGCCGTGCTCCGTCCGGGCTCTGCCGCGGCGACGGCGGCGTCGAGCGCCTCACACAGCACTGAGCCGGCGGCGTCCATGGAAGCCAGCTGCTCGGGCGTCTTGAGCTCGACGCGGGGTCGGGAGAACATCAGCCGCGGATCGCTTCCATGATGCGTCCGTAGACCTCGTCGATCTCGCCCAGCCCGTCGACCTGGCGGAGCAGGCCGCGGGAGTCGTACTCGGCGATCATCGGCGCGGTCTCGCTCTCGAAGAGCTCCAGACGACGGCGGATCGCGGCCTCATCGGCGTCATCCTCGCGCCCTTCGATCTCGGCGCGCTTCTTCAGCCGCTGGGTCAGCTCCTCACGGTCGGCGGTGAGCTCCAGCACGACGTCGAGCTCCACTCCCAGGCGGGAGAGCATCTCATCGAGCGCGGTCACCTGGGTGCGGTTGCGGGGGTAGCCGTCCAGCAGGAAGCCGTCCTTCGCGTCCTCCCAGGACAGGCGGTCCTCGACCATGCGGTTGGTCACCGAGTCCGGGACGAGCTCGCCGGCGTCGACGTAGGTCTGGGCCTCCCGGCCCAGCTCCGTCCCGCCCTTGATGTTGGCCCGGAAGATGTCACCGGTGGAGATGGCGACGATGCCCAGCTCCTCGGCGATCTTCTTCGACTGGGTTCCCTTGCCCGACCCGGCGGGTCCGACGATCAGCATTCGCGTCATCGCAGCAGCCCTTCGTAGTTCCTCTGTTCCATCTGAGCGTTGATCTGCTTCACCGTGGTCAGACCCACACCCACCATGATGAGGATGGAGGTTCCGCCGAACGGGAAGTTCTGGTCGGCGCGGATCAGCACGAAGGCGATCAGCGGGATCAGGGCGATGAAGCCCAGATACAGCGAGCCGGGGAACGTGATGCGGGAGATCACGTAGGCCAGGTAGCTCTCCGTGGGCCGGCCGGCGCGGATCCCGGGGATGAACCCGCCGTACTTGCGCATGTTCTCGGCCACCTCGTTCGGGTTGAACGTGATGGTCACGTAGAAGTAGGTGAACCCGATGGTCAGCAGGAAGAAGATCACCATGTACACCGGGTGGCTCTGCGTGCCGAAATACGTCTGGATGAGCTCGGCGAACCAGCCGGGCTCTTCTCCCGGGGCCGGCTGGTTGAACTGGATGTACACCGAGGGGAGCATCAGCACCGAGGAGGAGAAGATCACGGGGATGACACCGGCCATGTTGACCTTGATCGGAATGTAGGTGGAGGTTCCGCCCACCGTGCGACGGCCGACCTGGCGCTTCGCGTACTGGACCGGCACACGCCGCTGGGACTGCTCCACGAAGACCACTGCGGTGATGATGACCAGGCCGATCAGCATCACCAGGGCGAAGGTCCGCCAGCCCTGCACGGTCCAGATCTGACCCATGGCGCCGGGGAAGCCGGCGGCGATGGAGACGAAGATCAGGATGGACATGCCGTTGCCGACGCCTCGCTCGGTGATCTGCTCGCCGAGCCACATGATCAGCGCCACGCCCGAGGTCAGCACGACGATCATCAGGACGATGACCCACAGGGAGTCGTTCGGGATGATGGGGATGTCACAGCCCAGCAGCGCACCCGTGCGGGCCGTGGCGACCAGCGTGGTGGCGTTCAGCGTGGCCAGTCCGATGGTGAGGTAGCGGGTGTACTGCGTCAGCTTCGCCTGCCCCTGCGGGCCCTCCCGCTGAAGCGTCTCGAAGCGGGGGATGACCACGCGCAGCAGCTGCACGATGATGGCCGCGGTGATGTAGGGCATGATGCCCAGGGCGAAGACCGAGACCTGCAGCAGCGCACCGCCGGAGAACATGTTCACGAAGGAGTAGAGGCCCCCTTCCGTGGAGCCCAGCTCGAGACACTGCTGGACGGCGCCGTAGTCCACCCCGGGGGCCGGGATGAAGGCTCCGATCCGGTAGATCGTGATGATCCCGATCGTGAACCAGATCTTGCGGCGCAGGTCGGGCGTCTTGAACACCCTGGCTAGTGCGCTGAACACGCGTCCTCCTGTGGATGGTGCCTCGGCATGGCGTCAGTGGTCGCCGCCGAGGTCCGGCGGCCACACAGACAGCCATACTAACGTCACATGCGGGAACGATGAGAATCGTCTCCGAGATCCGGACCACAGCCGGAGCTCCTGATCACATGGCGGCGAGGCGGAACATGGGGTGGGTGGAGATGCACGACGGCCCCCGTCGCACGCGACGGGGGCCGTCAGACATCAGCGATGGGTCGCTCAGTCCTGTGCCGGAGCCGGACGCAGGTCCAGCGTCGTAACCGAACCGCCGGCCTCGGTGATCTTCTTCTCGGCCGAGGCGGAGAAGGCGTGGGCCTTCACCTGGACCGCCGAGGAGATCTCACCGGAGCCGAGCACCTTGACGGGGCGGCCCTTCTTGGCCACGCCCTTGGCGATGAGGATCTCCGGAGTGACCTCGCCGCCGGAGGGGAAGAGCTCCCCCAGGGTGGAGAGGTTCACCGGGGAGAACTCGACCCGGTTCGGGTTCTTGAAGCCGCGCAGCTTCGGAAGGCGCATGTGCAGCGGCAGCTGCCCACCCTCGAAGCCGGCGCGGACCTGGTAGCGGGCCTTGGTGCCCTTGGTGCCGCGGCCTGCGGTCTTGCCCTTGGACGCCTCACCACGGCCCACACGGGTGCGGGCCTTCTTGGAGCCGGGGGCCGGACGCAGGTCGTGGACCTTGAGGACCTCAGACTCGGCAGCGTTGTTCTCTGCCATCACTTGGCCTCCTCAACATTCACGAGATGCTTCACAGTGTTCAGCATGCCCACGGTGACGGCGTCCGCGTCACGGACCACGGTGTGGCCGATCCGCTTCAGACCCAGCGAACGCACCGTGTCACGGTGCTTCGGCGTGGCGCCGATGGTGGACTTCTTCTGAGTGATCTCCAGCTTGTGGTCGCCGGGGACCAGGTTCTTGGCGGTGGTGTAGTTGACCGTCACCCTCATGCACCTGCCTTCTGCGCACGAGCCTCGCGGTCCGCCTCCATGGTGCGGAGCATCGGGGCCGGTGCGACCTCGTCGAGGGCCTTGCCGCGGCGAGCCGCCACAGCCTGAGGCTCCTCGAGCTGCTTCAGAGCGTCGATGGTGCCGTGCACGATGTTCAGCGCGTTCACCGAGCCCATGGACTTGGTGAGCACGTCGTGGATGCCGGCGCACTCCAGCACGGCGCGAACCGGACCACCGGCGATCACACCGGTACCCGGGGAGGCCGGACGCAGCAGCACGACGCCCGCGGCGTCCTCGCCCTTGACCAGGTGCGGGATGGTGGAGCCCACGCGCGGCACGCGGAAGAAGTTCTTCTTGGCCTCCTCCACGCCCTTCTGGATCGCGGCGGGCACCTCCTTGGCCTTGCCATAGCCGACGCCGACCATGCCGTCGCCGTCGCCGACGACGACCAGCGCGGTGAAGCTGAAGCGACGACCGCCCTTGACGACCTTGGAGACGCGGTTGATGGTCACGACGCGCTCCAGGAACTTGTCCCGGTCGTCGTCGCGGCCGCCACGGCCACGGCCCTCGCCGCGGCCACGACCGCCGCGGCCACCACGGCCGCCGCGCTCGTCACGACCGCCGCGGCCGGAGCTCTTGTCAGCGGCCTGCTGGGTCTCGCCGGCCTGGGGCTGCTGAGCAGCCTGGGCGGCGTTCTCGTTGGCCTCAGTCACAGATGAGTCCTTCACAGTGTTGTCGGTGTTCTCACTCACAGCTTCAGACCACCCTCCCGAGCGCCGTCAGCGACGGCGGCCACGCGACCGTGGTACTTGTTGCCGCCGCGGTCGAAGACCACGGCCTCGATGCCGGCAGCTTTGGCGCGCTCGGCGATCAGCTCGCCGACCTTCTTCGCCTTGGCGGTCTTGTCGCCGTCGAAGCTGCGCAGGTCCGCCTCCATGGTGGTGGCGGAGACCAGCGTGCGGCTGCGGTCGTCGTCGACGACCTGAGCGACCATGTGGCGCGATGAGCGGGTGACCACCAGGCGCGGACGCTCGGCGGAACCGCTGATCTTCTTGCGCAGGCGGAGGTGACGACGGCCGCGGGCAGCGGACTTCGACTTGCCCTTGATACCAATAGCCATGCGTTACTTACCTGCCTTTCCGGCCTTGCGGCGAATCTGCTCGCCCTCGTAGCGCACGCCCTTGCCCTTGTACGGGTCAGGCTTGCGCAGCTTGCGGATGTTGGCGGCGACCTCGCCGACCTGCTGCTTGTCGATGCCGGAGACCGCGAGCTTGTTGGCGCCCTCGACCTGGAAGGTGATGCCCTCGGGGGCCTCCACCTGGATCGGGTGCGAGTAGCCCAGGGCGAACTCGAGGTCCGAGCCCTTCGCCTGCACGCGGTAACCGGTGCCGACGATCTCGAGCTTCTTGGTGTAGCCGTCGGTGACACCGATGATCATGTTGTTGATCAGGGTGCGGGTCAGGCCGTGCAGGGAGCGGGACTCGCGCTCGTCGTCGGGACGGGTCACCGTGATGGTGCCGTCCTCGATGGCGACGTCGATGCCCTCGGCGAGGGTCCGCTGGAGCGAGCCCTTCGAGCCCTTCACGGAGATCTCACGGCCGTCGAGGGAGACCTCGACGCCGACAGGGATGGTGATCGGAAGACGACCGATGCGTGACATTGTGCTTCGACTCCTTCCGGTTACCAGACGTAGGCGAGGACTTCCCCGCCGACGCCCTTCTTGGCAGCCTGCCGGTCCGTGAGCAGACCGGAAGAGGTGGACAGGATCGCGATGCCCAGACCGCCCAGCACGTGCGGGAGGTTGTTGGACTTCGCATACACCCGGAGACCGGGCTTGGAGATGCGGCGCAGGCCGGCGATCGAACGCTCACGGTTCGGGCCGAACTTGAGGTCGATGACCAGGGTCTTCCCGACCTCGGCCTCCTCCTCGCGCCAGTCAGTGATGTAACCCTCGGCCTTGAGGATGTCGGCCACCCGCACCTTCAGCTTGGAGCTGGGCATGGAGACCTGGTCGTGGTAGGCCGAGTTGGCGTTGCGCAGACGCGTCAGCATGTCTGCGACTGGGTCAGTCATTGTCATGTGGGGCGTGTGCCCTTCCTCGCCGCGGTTTCCGATCTCCGAAGGGACTCAGCGTCCCCGACAGGGTCGGGGCCGATGGAACCTCTGGTGAAGGGACCTGCGGCGTAGTGCTTACTGTTCGGTCTTGAAGGGGAAGCCGAGCGCCTTCAGCAGCGCGCGGCCCTCGTCGTCGGTCTTGGCGGTGGTCACCACGGTGATGTCCATGCCGCGAGCACGGTCGATCGCGTCCTGGTCGATCTCGTGGAACACAGCCTGCTCGGTCAGACCGAACGTGTAGTTGCCGTTGCCGTCGAACTGCTTGGGGCTCAGGCCGCGGAAGTCACGGATGCGCGGCAGCGCAAGGGTGACGAGGCGGTCGATGAACTCCCACATGCGGTCGCCGCGCAGCGTGGTGTGCGCACCGATCGGCTGACCCTCGCGCAGCTTGAACTGCGCGATGGACTTCCGGGCGCGGGTGACCTTCGGCTTCTGGCCGGTGATGTTGGTCAGGTCGCGCACGGCGCCGTCGATGAGCTTGGAGTCGCGTGCTGCCTCGCCGACGCCCATGTTGACCACGACCTTGACCAGGCCGGGGACCTCCATGACGTTGCCGTAGCCGAACTCGCCCTGCAGCGCCTCGCGGATCTCGGAGCGGTACTTGGTCTTCAGACGGGGGGTGATCTTCTCGGTCACGCTCTGCACCTCGGTCATCACAGGTCCTTTCCGGAGGCCTTGGCGTACCGGACGCGCACAGTCTTGGTGCGGCCGTCACGCTCGACGGTCTCCTCCCGGTAGCCGACCCGGGTGGGCTTGCCCGACTCCGGGTCCACCACGGCCACGTTGGAGATGTGGATGGGGGCCTCGGACTCGACGATGCCGCCCTCGGTGTTGCCGAACTGGCCGGCACGGAGGTGGCGCTTCACACGGTTGACGCCCTCGACGACGACGCGCTCCTCGCGCGGCCGCACCTCGAGGACCTTGCCCTGCTTGCCCCGGTCCTTGCCGGTGAGGATCTGGACGAGGTCGTCCTTCTTGATCTTTGCCATGAGTCAGAGCACCTCCGGCGCGAGCGAGACGATCTTCATGAACTTCTTGTCGCGCAGCTCACGACCCACCGGCCCGAAGATACGGGTACCGCGGGGCTCCGGGGTGTCACCCTTGAGGATGACGGCAGCATTCTCGTCGAAGCTGATGTAGGAGCCGTCGTTGCGGCGGGTCTTCTTCTTCGAACGGACGAGCACAGCCTTGACGACGTCGCCCTTCTTGACGTTGCCGCCGGGGATGGCGTCCTTGACGGTGGCGACGAAGGTGTCGCCGATGCCTGCGTAGCGGCGTCCCGATCCGCCGAGAACACGGATGACCAAAAGTTCCTTGGCCCCGGTGTTGTCAGCGATCTTCAGCCGCGATTCCTGCTGGATCACGTGGATAATCTCCTGTCGTCTCGCCGGTTCTCGTCGTCCATCCGACGAGCCTTGCGGAACTTCTACGGGAACACTCCCCCGCCGCTTACCCCCGTGGTCCATCGCGTCAGACGCGATCTGTCACTGTCCACGGGGCCGAGGCGGCCTTGGGGGACGTGCGCTTTCCTCAACCCTCCCGGTCTGGCGACCGGAGACGAGGGCCCGCGGGATGGATGGTCCCGCTGCAAGGGCGCACAGCCTCAATATCATACCTGAAAACAGTTCGGGACCCAACTCACCGCGGTGAGTCGGGTCCCGAACCGTCAGCCGGCCCCTCCGGGCCGGGGTGCCGTGCCGCGCTCCCCACAGGGAGCGCGGCACGGGATGCTCATCAGTCGATGATCACTTGGCCTTCTCGATGATCCGCACCAGGCGCCAGCGCTTCGACGCCGACAGCGGGCGGGTCTCCGAGATGAGCACGGTGTCGCCGATGCCGGCGTCGCCGTTCTCGTCGTGAGCCTTGAACTTCGAGTGCCGCTTCATGACCTTCCCGTACAGGGAGTGCTTCCTGCGGTCCTCGACCTCGACCACGATGGTCTTGTCCATCTTGTCGGACACGACCACACCACGCAGGTTCTTGCGGTAGTTGCGCTCGGTGCCCTGTGCTTCGGTGTTCTTCTCGCTCATGCTCAGTCCTCAGCCTTCTCTTCAGCAGCCTCTGCCTCGGCGCCGACCATCTCACGGATGCCCAGCTCGCGCTCCCGCAGGACCGTGTAGATCCGGGCGATGTCACGCTTGACGGCCTTCAGGCGGCTGGAGCTCTCCAGCTGACCGGTGGCGGACTGGAAGCGCAGGTTGAACAGCTCCTCCTTGGCGGAGCGCAGCTGCTCGGCCAGCGAAGCGTCGTCCATGGTCGAGAGCTTCTCGACCGTCAGATCCTTCGAACCGACTGCCATCGTCACTCACCACTCTCTCGGCTGATCACGCGTGCCTTCATCGGCAGCTTGTGGATTGCCAGACGCAGGGCCTCCTTGGCGACCTCTTCGCTGACACCGGACAGCTCGAACATCACGCGTCCGGGCTTCACGTTGGCGACCCACCACTCGGGCGAGCCCTTACCGGAGCCCATGCGGACCTCGGCGGGCTTCTTGGTCAGCGGCTGGTCCGGGTAGATGTTGATCCAGACCTTTCCGCCTCGCTTGATGTAGCGGGTCATCGCGATACGTGCCGACTCGATCTGCCGGTTCGTCACGTAGGCGGGGCCCAGGGCCTGGATGCCGTACTCGCCGAAGGCGAGTTCGGTGCCGCCCTTGGCCTGGCCGCGGCGCTTGGGCTTGTGCGGCTTGCGGTACTTGACTCGACGGGGCATCAGCATCAGCTCTGTCCTCCTTCAGCTGCAGACTCGGCAGCCGCCGGAGCGCCCTGCTGGTCCCGGCTGCGACCGCCGCGACGACGACGCTCGCCGCCGCCGGCACCGCCGCGACCGCCACGACCGCCCCGGCCCGAAGGCTGGGAGGCCTGCTGAGCGGCCAGCTCCTTGGCGGTCAGGTCACCCTTGTAGACCCAGACCTTGACGCCGATCCGACCGAAGGTCGTCTTGGCCTCGTGCCTGCCGAAGTCGATGTTGGCGCGCAGGGTGTGCAGCGGCACGCGACCCTCGCGGTAGAACTCCGAACGGGACATCTCCGCACCGCCCAGGCGTCCGGCGCACTGGATGCGGATGCCCTTGGCGCCGGCACGCATGGCCGACGAGATGGACTTCTTCATCGCGCGGCGGAAGGCCACACGGGAGGCGAGCTGCTCGGCCACACCCTGGGCGACCAGCTGAGCGTCGGTCTCGGGGTTCTTGACCTCGAGGATGTTCAGCTGGATCTGCTTGCCGGTGAGCTTCTCCAGCTCGCTGCGGATGCGGTCCGCCTCGGCGCCGCGGCGGCCGATCACGATGCCCGGACGTGCCGTGTGGATGTCCACACGGACGCGGTCACGGGTGCGCTCGATCTCGACCTTGGAGATGCCGGCGCGCTCGACGCTCTTGTTCAGCAGCTCCCGGATCTGGACGTCTTCCTTCACGAAGTCCTTGTAGCGCTGACCCGGCTTGCTCGAGTCGGCGTACCAGTGGGAGACGTGGTCAGTGGTGACACCCAGACGGAAACCATTCGGGTTGATCTTCTGTCCCACTACTGATCCCCACCTTTCTCTTCCGTACCGACCACGACGGTGACGTGGCTGGTGCGCTTGTTGATGCGGTACGCCCGACCCTGGGCGCGCGGACGGAACCGCTTCATGGTCGGTCCCTCGTCCACTCGGGCCTCGGTGACGTAGTAGTCGTCCTCATTGAAGGCGACACCGGCCTGGTCCGCGTGCTGGCGAGCGTTCGCCAGCGCGGAGGCCACCACCTTGTACACCGGCTCCGAGGCGCCCTGCGGGGCGAACTGGAGGATCGCCAGCGCCTCGTTGGCCTGCTTGCCGCGGACAAGGTCGACGACGCGCCGGGCCTTCATAGGCGTCACACGCAGGTAGCGCGCAATTGCCTTGGCTTCCATTGCTTTCCTTCTCTCGTCTCTCGATCGAAGAGGCTTCACGTTCACTCATCCCGTGAGGGGATCAGCGACGCTTGCCCTTCTTGTCGTCCTTCACATGGCCGCGGAAAGTGCGGGTCAGCGCGAACTCGCCGAGCTTGTGCCCGACCATCGACTCGGTGATGAACACCGGGATGTGCTTGCGACCGTCGTGCACTGCGATCGTGTGGCCGAGCATGTCCGGAATGATCATGGAACGGCGGGACCAGGTCTTGATGACGTTCTTGGTGCCCTTTTCGTTCTCAGCCACGACCTTCAGGTACAGGTGCTGATCAACGAAGGGGCCCTTCTTCAAGCTGCGTGGCATGTCTCCAGGCTCCTATCGCTTGTTCTTGTTCCGACGGCGACGCACGATGAGCTTGTCGCTCTCCTTGTTGGGACGACGAGTGCGACCCTCGGGCTTGCCGTTCGGGTTGACCGGGTGGCGACCACCGGAGGTCTTGCCCTCACCACCACCGTGCGGGTGGTCCACCGGGTTCATGACCACACCGCGCACGGTCGGGCGGATGCCCTTCCAGCGGTTGCGGCCGGCCTTGCCCCAGTTGATGTTGGACTGCTCGGCGTTGCCCACCTGGCCGACCGTCGCCCGGCAGCGGACGTCGACGTTGCGCACCTCACCGGAGGGCAGACGCAGCTGGGCGTACTTGCCCTCACGGGCGACCAGCTGGATGGAGGCTCCGGCGGAGCGGCCCAGCTTGGCACCGCCGCCCGGACGCAGCTCCACCGCGTGGATCACGGTACCCAGCGGGATGTTGCGCAGCGGGAGGTTGTTGCCCGGCTTGATGTCAGCGTTCGGGCCGGACTCCACCGGGGCACCCTGCTCCAGCTTGGCCGGAGCCAGGATGTAGCGCTTGGTGCCGTCGGCGAAGTGCAGCAGGGCGATGCGGGCGGTGCGGTTCGGGTCGTACTCGATGTGCGCGACCTTCGCCGGGACGCCGTCCTTGTCCGAGCGACGGAAGTCGATCAGCCGGTACTGGCGCTTGTGACCGCCGCCCTTGTGGCGAGTGGTGATCTTGCCCGAGCTGTTGCGGCCGCCCGACTTGGACAGCGGGCGCAGCAGGGACTTCTCCGGGGTGTCCCGGGTGATCTCTGCGAAGTCGGCCACCGACGAGCCGCGCTGGCCCGGGGTGGTCGGCTTGAGGTTACGGATAGCCATGTTCTTCTTCCTCGATTAAGTGGTCTCCGCGGGGCTCAGCCCAGCGGACCTCCGAAGATGTCAATGTTGCCCTCGCGCAGGGTGATGATCGCGCGCTTGGTGGCGTTGCGAGATCCCCAGCCGAAGCGCGTGCGCTTCCGCTTGCCCGGGCGGTTGATGGTGTTGACGGAGTCGACCTTCACCGAGAAGATCTTCTCCACGGCGTACTTGATCTCCGACTTGGTGGCCTTGACGTCGACGAGGAAGGTGTACTTGCCCTCGTCGATCAGGCCGTAGGACTTCTCCGAGACGACCGGTGCGATGACCACGTCCCGGGGGTCTTTCTCGGTCAGGACGCTCACTTCGTCTCCTCCTTCTCGGCGCCCGCCTGCTGCGCGAGGAAGGCGTCATAGCCGGCCTGGGTGAACACCACGTCGTCAGAGACGACGACGTCATAGGTGTTCAGCTGGTCCGAGTACAGCGTGTGGACGTGCGGCAGGTTGCGGGTCGACAGCGCGGCGACGTCGTCGCTGCGGTCGATCACGACCAGCCAGTTGCGGTTCGCGCCGCCCAGGGAGGCCAGGGCCTCCTTGGCGCCCTTGGTGGACGGGGTCTCAGAGACCAGAGCGTCCACGACGTGGATCCGTCCGTTGCGCGCCCGGTTGGAGAGGGCGCCGCGCAGAGCGGCGGCCTTCATCTTCTTGGGGGTGCGCTGGGCGTAGCTGCGCGGGGTCGGGCCGTGGACGATGCCGCCGCCGATCATGTGCGGGGCGATCATCGAACCCTGGCGCGCGCGGCCGGTGCCCTTCTGGCGGAACGGCTTCGCCGTGGTGCCGGACACCTCCGCACGGGTCTTGACCTTGTGCGTGCCCTGACGGGCTGCAGCCTGCTGCGCGACCACGACCTGGTGGATCAGGGCGACGTTGGTCTTGGCGTCGAAGACCTCGGCAGGGAGGTCGACGGAAACCTTGTTGGCCATGTGGATCATGCTCCCTTCACTGCCGTGCGGACCAGGACGACCTGGCCGCGAGCACCGGGGACGGCGCCCTTGATGAGCAGCAGGTTCTTCTCGGCGTCCACCGCGTGGACGGTGAGGTTGTGCGTGGTGTGGCGCTCGTTGCCCATGCGGCCGGCCATGCGCAGACCCTTGAAGACGCGACCCGGAGTGGCGGCGCCACCGATCGAGCCCGGCTTGCGGTGGTTCTTGTGCTGACCGTGCGAGGCGCCCACACCGGCGAAGCCGTGACGCTTCATGACGCCGGCGAAGCCCTTGCCCTTGGTCTTGCCGACGACGTCGACCTTCTGGCCGGCCTCAAAGGCTTCGACGGAGAGGTCCTGGCCGGCCTCATAGGCAGAGGAGTCGGCGGTGCGGACCTCGACGAGGTGGCGACGCGGGGTCACACCGGCCTTGGCGAAGTGGCCCGCCAGCGGCTTGGTGACCTTGCGCGGGTCGATCTGGCCGTAGCCGATCTGCACCGCGTTGTAGCCGTCGGTCTCGTCAGTGCGGACCTGCGTGATGACGTTGGAGTCGGCCTGGACGACAGTGACCGGAACGAGGTTGTTGTCCTCGTCCCAGACCTGGGTCATGCCGAGCTTCGTGCCCAGCAGTCCCTTGACGTTCAGTTCGACGCGGGAAATGTTGGTCATAGTTCTCTCAGCACCTCCCTGCTTCAGAGCTTGATCTCGATGTTGACATCTGCAGGCAGGTCGAGTCGCATCAACGAGTCGACCGCCTTGGGGGTGGGGTCGACGATGTCGATGAGGCGCTTGTGGGTGCGCATCTCGAAGTGCTCGCGGCTGTCCTTGTACTTGTGGGGAGAACGGATCACGGCGTACACGTTCTTCTCGGTGGGCAGCGGCACGGGGCCCACTACCGTCGCACCTGCGCGCGTGACCGTGTCAACGATCTTCCGGGCTGAGGTGTCGATGACCTCGTGGTCATACGACTTCAGCCGGATGCGGATTTTCTGTCCCGCCATGGCGTCTGCCTCTTTCTGGTCAGTGCTTCTTCGTCTGGTCTTCTCGCAGTCCACCGCTGCGGCAGAGCATCACGCTCCCAGAAAAGGCATCGCCCCATCCCCGTCTCGCGACAGGCCTGAGCGGCACTCCCCTTCTGCAGTTGTGGACTGCGCATCAGGCAAGGCCGTGATGCACACCCCGGTCAGGCCGAACCCGTCATGATGACGGGCTGCTCGCCCCGCCGGACTCCGACCCCCGCGGTCGGGCGTGTCGCTTTGATGAGCGGAGAACTCCGCGCACAGCAGGACACACCGCGCAGATCGGGCTGGACTTCGATCAGATTGACAGCTCATCGGCGCCTGATGACACCGGGATTCGGGCGACCCCTGGGGAGCGGGCCTGCGATCATATCGCCTGCCGCAGCCATCTCAGGGCGCACTCGTCCGTGAGCAACTTGTCCATCTTGACAGAAAAACCTCCAGCACGCAAAACAAGGGCCCCCGACGTCCTGGTGGACATCGGGGGCCCTTGTGCGCCCTCAGGAGGAGGTCAGGTCCTGACCTGGGCCCTCCTGCGGATCAGCCGTGGGGATCAGATCACTTCAGGATCTTGGTCACACGACCGGAGCCGACGGTGCGGCCACCCTCGCGGATGGCGAAGCCGAGGCCCTCCTCCATGGCGATGGGCTGGATGAGCTCCACGGTCATCTCGGTGTTGTCACCGGGCATGACCATCTCGGTGCCCTCCGGCAGGGAGATCACACCGGTCACGTCCGTGGTCCGGAAGTAGAACTGCGGACGGTAGTTGGTGTAGAAGGGGTTGTGACGGCCGCCCTCGTCCTTGGACAGGATGTAGACGTTCGCCTCGAAGTCGGTGTGCGGGGTGATCGAGCCCGGAGCGGCGACGACCTGGCCGCGCTCCACGTCGTCACGCTTCAGACCGCGCAGCAGCAGACCGCAGTTCTCGCCGGCCCAGGCCTCGTCGAGCTGCTTGTGGAACATCTCGATGCCCGTGACGGTGGTCTTCTGCTTCTCGCGGATACCGATGATCTCGATCTCGGAGTTGATCGACAGGGTGCCGCGCTCGGCGCGACCGGTGACCACGGTGCCGCGACCGGTGATGGTGAAGACGTCCTCGATCGGCATCAGGAACGGCTTGTCCTTGTCGCGCTCCGGCTCCGGGATGAACTCGTCGACGGCGTCCATCAGGTCCTCGACGGTCTTGACCCACTCGGCGTCGCCCTCGAGGGCCTTCAGGCCGGAGGTGCGGATGACCGGAGCGTTGTCGCCGTCGAACTCCTGGTCCGACAGCAGCTCGCGGACCTCCATCTCGACGAGGTCCAGAAGCTCCTCGTCCTCGACCATGTCGGCCTTGTTGAGGGCGACCAGCAGCGCGGGGACGCCGACCTGGCGGGCCAGGAGGACGTGCTCACGGGTCTGGGCCATCGGACCGTCGGTGGCGGCGACCACGAGGATCGCACCGTCCATCTGAGCGGCACCGGTGATCATGTTCTTCACGTAGTCGGCGTGGCCGGGAGCGTCGACGTGCGCGTAGTGACGCTTCTCGGTCTGGTACTCGACGTGGGAGACGTTGATCGTGATGCCGCGCTCGCGCTCCTCGGGAGCGTTGTCGATGGACGCGAAGTCACGCTGCTCGTTCAGGTCCGGGTACTTGTCACCCAGCACCTTGGAGATGGCGGCGGTCAGAGTGGTCTTGCCGTGGTCGACGTGACCGATGGTGCCGATGTTGAGGTGCGGCTTGGTCCGCTCGAACTTTGCCTTGGCCACAGGTTCCTCCTATAGAACTTGTTCAGGTCAGAAGACTTGCTATCAGCCGCACAGGTGAACAGGCTGAAACTCTCGCAAGTCTACTGGGGCGCATGGTATTTGGTGAAATTCTCCGGATGGCCTGCGGGCCCGGGTTCACCGGTTCCCGCATGGGTGTTGCGACGACGGGACGACTCCGGAGCTCATCCCGCCCTCGGTCCGCTTCCCCCGGCGACCGGGACGGTCCCCGGGGGAAGCGGACGATGAGCGTCAGGCGCGAGGGGTCACCTCACTCGCCGCGGCTCTTCTCGATGATCTCCTCGGCCACGGCCTTGGGAACCTCGGCATAGGAGTCGAACGACATGGTGAAGACCGCGCGGCCCTGAGTGCGCGAACGCAGCTCACCGATGTAGCCGAACATCTCCGACAGCGGCACCGCGGCCTTGACGACCTTGACACCGGAGGCGTCGTCCATGGACTGGATCTGACCACGGCGCGAGTTCAGGTCACCGATGACATCGCCCATGTACTCCTCGGGAGTACGGACCTCAACAGCCATCATGGGCTCGAGCAGCACCGGGTTGGCCCGCTTCACGCCCTCCTTGAACACCTGGGAGCCGGCCAGCTTGAAGGCCATCTCGGAGGAGTCGACGTCGTGGTAGGCACCATCGGTGAGCTCGGCCTTGACGCCGACCATCGGGTACCCGGCCAGCACGCCCAGCTGCATGGCGTCCTGGATGCCGGCGTCCACCGAGGGGATGTACTCACGCGGGATGCGACCACCGGTGACCTTGTTCTCGAACTCGTAGAGCTCGCCCTCGCTGGTGTCCAGCGGCTCGAAGTTGACGAGCACCTTCGCGAACTGACCGGAACCGCCCGTCTGCTTCTTGTGGGTGTACTCGACCTTCTCGACGCGCTTCTTGATCGTCTCGCGGTAGGCCACCTGCGGCTTGCCGACGTTGGCCTCGACCTTGAACTCGCGCTTCATGCGGTCCACGAAGACGTCCAGGTGGAGCTCGCCCATGCCGCCGATGACGGTCTGGCCGGTCTCGTCGTCGAGAGAGACGGTGAAGGTCGGGTCTTCCGCCACCAGCTTCTGGATGGCGGTCGACAGCTTCTCCTGGTCACCCTTGGACTTCGGCTCGATGGCCACGTTGATGACCGGCTCGGGGAAGGTCATCGACTCGAGCACGATCGGCTGCTCCGGGTTGCACAGGGTGTCACCCGTGGTGGTGTCCTTCAGACCGATCACCGCGTAGATGTGGCCGGCCTGCACCTCCTCCACCGGGTTCTCCTTGTTGGCGTGCATCTGGAACAGCTTGCCGATGCGCTCCTTCTTCCCCTTGGTGGAGTTGAGGATCTGCGCGCCGGAGGACAGCTGACCGGAGTACACCCGGATGAAGGTCAGGGTGCCGAAGAACGGGTGCGAGGCGATCTTGAACGCCAGCGCCGCGAACGGCTCGTCCTTGGACGGGCGGCGGGTGAGGATGGCCTCCTCGTCGCCCGGCTTGTGGCCCTCCATGGACTCGACGTCCGCCGGCGACGGCAGGTAGTCCACGACGGCGTCCAGCATCGGCTGCACGCCGCGGTTCTTGAACGCGGAGCCGCAGAAGACCGGGTAGGCCTCGCCCGCGACCGTGAGCTTGCGGATGCCGACCTTGAGCTCATCGATGCTGAGCTCCTCGCCCTCGAGGTACTTCTCCATGAGCTCCTCGTCGGCCTCGGCCACGGCCTCCACGAGCTGGTTGCGGTACTCCTCCGCGCGCTCCTGCAGGTCCTCGGGGATCTCACGGGTCTCGTACTCCGCACCCATGGTCACGTCACCCTTGGCGTCACCCGGCCACACCAGGGCCTTCATCTGGAGCAGGTCGATGACGCCGATGAAGTCGCTCTCGGCACCGATCGGCAGCTGCATGACCAGCGGCTTGGCACCCAGGCGCTCGACGATGGTGTCGACGGTGAAGTAGAAGTCCGCACCCAGCTTGTCCATCTTGTTGACGAAGCAGATGCGCGGCACGTTGTACTTGTCGGCCTGGCGCCACACGGTCTCGGACTGCGGCTCCACACCTTCCTTGCCGTCGAACACGGCGACGGCGCCGTCGAGCACGCGCAGGGAGCGCTCCACCTCGACGGTGAAGTCGACGTGGCCCGGAGTGTCGATGATGTTGATCTGGTTGTTCTCCCAGAAGCAGGTCACCGCGGCAGAGGTGATCGTGATGCCGCGCTCCTTCTCCTGCTCCATCCAGTCCGTCGTCGACGCGCCGTCGTGGGTCTCACCGATCTTGTGGTTGATGCCCGTGTAGAACAGGATGCGTTCGGTCGTGGTGGTCTTACCGGCATCGATGTGAGCCATGATGCCGATGTTGCGGACCTTCTTCAGGTCGGTGAGCACGTCTTGTGCCACGGTTGATCCCCTTGTCCTCTCAGGTCTCTCTCAAAAGGGTGGAGCCGCCGGCGGGGCCGCCGACTCCGTTCAGCCTACGCGGCCCGCCCGCACCGGTGAAGCCTCGTCCCGCAGGACGGCGGCCGACCGGGCACGGGCGGGATGCTCCGCGCAGACGCCCGCTCACCAGCGGTAGTGGGCGAAGGCCTTGTTGGACTCGGCCATCTTGTGCGTGTCCTCGCGGCGCTTCACAGCGGCGCCGAGGCCGTTGGAGGCGTCGAGGATCTCGTTCATGAGGCGCTCGGTCATCGTCTTCTCGCGGCGGTCCTTGGCATAGCCGACCAGCCAGCGCAGCGCCAGCGCGGTGGCGCGACCCGGCTTGACCTCGACGGGCACCTGGTAGGTGGCGCCGCCGACGCGGCGGGAGCGGACCTCGAGGGCCGGGCGGACGTTGTCCATGGCCTTCTTCAGGATGCCGACGGCGTCCTCGCCGGTCTTCTTGTGGACGCCCTCGAGGGCGCCGTAGACGATGCGCTCGGCGGTGGACTTCTTGCCATCGACGAGCACCTTGTTGATCAGCTGGGTGACCAGCGGGGAGCCGTGGACGGGGTCCTGGACGAGCGGGCGCTTGGGTGCGGGTCCCTTACGAGGCATTACTTCTTCTCCTTCTTCGCACCGTAGCGGCTGCGGGCCTGGCCGCGACCCTTGACACCCTGGGTGTCGAGGGCGCCGCGGACGATCTTGTAGCGGACACCGGGGAGGTCCTTCACACGACCGCCGCGCACGAGCACGATCGAGTGCTCCTGCAGGTTGTGCCCCTCGCCGGGGATGTACGCGGTGACCTCGACGCCGCCGTTCAGGCGCACACGGGCGACCTTCCGGAGTGCGGAGTTCGGCTTCTTCGGGGTCGTGGTGTACACACGGGTGCAGACACCGCGACGCATCGGGCTGCCCTGCAGGGCAGGGGTCTTGTTCTTGGCAACCTTGGGAGTGCGCCCCTTGCGCACCAGCTGCTGAATAGTAGGCACTATGCGTTCTCCATACGTGGTTCGGGCTTGACGATCTGTGGACGGGCCGCAGACCGGTCGAGCTGAGGGATGCTCTGAAGATCCCGCGTGCGATCGGTTCTGACACGATCCGCGGGAAAAGCCCCTGGGCGTGCAAAAATGTGGCATTCGTTGCGCACCTTCCCCGCAACCCGGACCGAGTCCCTCTGCCACACAGAAACAATCGAGTCAACGATACCAGCTGGGGCGGATCCTGGCGAAACGGGGCGACCGGCGGGACCCTGCGCCCCTGCGGCCACCCCGTCCGGCATGCAGCCGGTGAGCATCCGCCGCGGCCCATCACAGAGCATGGAGGGCACTTCCGCAGGCCTTCAGCGGACCGCTCCCCCACCCGTATCAGCCTCTTCGTCCGGCCTCTCCTCGTCCGGCATCTCCTTGCGCACCGCCTCCTCGTCGGACGCCGTCCCTGACGCGGCGACCTCTGCCTGCGGCACGGCCACACCTGCCCACGCCTGCCGACGCAGCTCCCGACGCCGGCGGTCCCGCCGGACCAGCCACCCGACGCCGACACCAGCCACCACCAGCACGGGGATCCAGGGCACGAGCACCCCGGCCACCACCAGCACCCCGTCGGCGGTGCGCAGCAGCCCGTTCCAGCCGGACTGGAGACCGCCCACGAATCCGTCGGCGCGCACCGCGGCGACGCGTCCGTCGATGAGCTCGAGCCGCAGGGTCGACATCTCCACCTGATCCGCCAACGCATCCCGCTGTGACACCAGAGACTCCAGCTCCGTCTGACGGTCGCTCAGCGTGGTCTCCGCCGCGAGCAGCTCCTCGCTGGTCTCCGCCTGCTCCATGATCTCCAGGAGGCGATCCACCGAGATCTCCAGCGCCTCGATCCGGGCATCCAGATCGCGAGCAGTCCCGGTGACGTCCTGAGCGCGCTGACTCAGGTCATGGACGTCGCCGAGGCCCTCGAGGTCGTCCAGCAGCTCGGCGAGATCCTCGGCCGGCACTCGCAGCGTCAGAGTCGCCAGGCTGAGCCGACCGTCGTCGTCGGTGCTCTCCCGGCGTGCCTCCACATGACCGCCATACCCCTCGACCTGCTCGACGACGCTCGTCACCGCCTCGGCGACGTCGCGGACCTCCACCTCGGCGGAGGCTGTGGTGACCACCTCTCGATCCTCCGCGTCGGCGTCCGGGCGGGTGCGCTCCTGGCCCGGCGCCTCCGGCGCAAAGTCTTCGGCCGCCTCGTGATCCACGGCCCACTCCCCGCCTTCCGCCCCGTCCGCCTCGCCATCACCGGCTCCGCATCCGGTCAGCAGGAGCACCGCCACCACCAGCGCGGCCACCGCTTGCAGCCCCCGCAGGACCGCTCCGCCGGCCCCGCGCGCCCTTCCCGTCGCCCTCATGATCCGCCCCTCCGCCGCCTGAACTTTGCAACTGTGAATCCATGATGACAGCAGCGACGGGCGAGGACAAGAGCCCGGGGGCCCTTCACCGAAACCCTGCCCTGGCGGGCGACGCGTCTCAGACGCACGAGAGCCCGGACCCCTGGCAGGGTCCGGGCTCTCGAGTGCTCACCTCAGACTGTGGCAGCCCGCGGTGCGCGGAGGTCAGCGGAAGTCGACCTCAGTGTTGTAGTCATCCAACGGGATGGCGTGGAACTCTCCCTCACCCTCCGCGCCGGCGTAGTCGAAGCTGGAGCCGTAGAGGCTCGGCCCGGTGAACAGGTTCGCCTTGGCCTCCTCCGTGGGCTCCACCGCCGACTGCGTGTAGCGGTCCAGACCGGTGCCGGCCGGGATGAGCTTACCGATGATCACGTTCTCCTTCAGGCCCAGCAGCGGGTCGGACTTGCCCTCCATCGCCGCCTGGGTCAGGACACGGGTGGTCTCCTGGAAGGAAGCCGCCGACAGCCACGAGTCCGTGGCCAGCGAGGCCTTGGTGATGCCCATCAGCTCGTCACGACCGGAGGCCGGCTGGCGACCCTCGGCCACGGCCTTCCGGTTCTCCCGCTGGAAGCGGAACCGGTCGGTCAGCTCACCGGGCAGCAGGTCCGTGCCGCCGGACTCGATGACGGTGATGCGCCGCAGCATCTGCCGGACGATGACCTCCACGTGCTTGTCGTGGATGCCCACACCCTGGGACTGGTAGACGTCCTGGACCTCGGAGACCAGGAACTTCTGCGCAGCCCGCGGGCCGAGGACGCGGAGGACCTGCTTCGGGTCCACCGCACCGGCCACCAGCTGCTGGCCGACCTCGACGTGCTGGCCGTCCTCCACCAGCAGACGGGCACGACGCAGCACCGGGTAGGCCTGCTCCTCCGAACCGTCGTCCGGGGTGAGCACGAGGCGCAGCTGCTTGTCCGCATCCTCGAGACGCACACGGCCGGCGGTCTCGGCGATCGGCGCCACACCCTTGGGGGTGCGGGCCTCGAAGAGCTCCTGAATACGGGGCAGACCCTGGGTGATGTCGTCCGCCGACGCGATACCACCGGTGTGGAAGGTACGCATCGTCAGCTGCGTGCCGGGCTCACCGATGGACTGGGCCGCGATGATGCCCACGGCCTCACCGATGTCCACGGTCTTGCCCGTGGCCAGCGACCGGCCGTAGCACAGCGAGCAGGTGCCCACCGGCGACTCACAGGTCAGCACGGAGCGGACCTTGATCTCGGTCACGCCAGCCTCGAACAGCCGTGCGATGAGGACGTCGCCCACATCGGTGCCGCCCTCGGCGAGCACGGTGCCCTCGGCGTCCACGACGTCGACGGCGAGAGTCCGCGCGTAGGCGGAGTTCTCGACGGCCTCGTGGAGCTTCAGCTCGCCGTTCTCGTCGGCCACAGCGATCGGCACGGTCAGGCCGCGCGACGTGCCGCAGTCCTCCTCGCGGACGATGACGTCCTGGGAGACGTCCACCAGACGACGGGTCAGGTACCCGGAGTTCGCGGTCTTCAGCGCGGTGTCCGCCAGACCCTTACGGGCACCGTGGGTCGCGATGAAGTACTCGAGGACCGACAGGCCCTCTCGGTAGGAGGACTTGATGGGCCGCGGAATGATGTCACCGCGCGGGTTGGTCACCAGACCACGGATCCCGGCGATCTGCCGGACCTGGAGCCAGTTGCCTCGAGCACCCGAGGTCACCATCCGGTTGATGTTGTTGAGCTCGTCCATGCCCTTCTGCATGGCACCGGCCACCTCGTCGGTCGCCTTGGACCAGATCTCCACCAGCTCGGCGTGACGCTCGTCGTCGCCGATCAGACCCATGTCGTACTGCGACTGGACCTTGGCGGCCTGGTCCTCATAGGCGTCCATGATGGACTGCTTGTCCATGTCGGAGGTGATGTCCGAGATGGCCACCGTCACGCCCGAACGCGTCGACCAGTAGAAGCCGGCGTCCTTGAGGTTGTCCAGGGTGCGCGCCGTCGCCACGGTGGGGTACCGCTCGGCGAGGTCGTTGATCAGCGCGGAGAGCTGACCCTTGTCCGCGGCCGTGTCCTGCCAGGGATAGTCCGCCGGCAGCAGCTCGTTGAACTTCACCTTGCCCAGCGTGGTCCGGATGACGGCCCGCTGGCCCTGCTCCCAGCCCTCGGGAGCGGGGACATCGGCCGAGGGGACGAAGTTCTCCACCGCGATGGACACCGGAGCGTTGAGGTGCAGCTCCTTCAGGTCGAAGGCCATCTGCGCCTCACCCACGGAGGCGAAGGCACGACCGGCGCCGACCTCGTCCTCCCGGACGGTGGTCAGGTGGTGCAGACCGATGATCATGTCCTGCGAGGGCAGGGCCACCGGGCGGCCGTCCGAGGGCTTCAGGATGTTGTTCGAGGACAGCATCAGGATGCGCGCCTCGGCCTGTGCCTCCGGGCTCAGCGGCAGGTGCACCGCCATCTGGTCGCCGTCGAAGTCCGCGTTGAACGCCGCACAGACCAGCGGGTGCAGCTGCAGGGCCTTGCCCTCCACCAGCTGCGGCTCGAAGGCCTGGATGCCCAGACGGTGCAGGGTGGGGGCACGGTTCAGCAGCACCGGGTGCTCGGTGATGATCTCTTCGAGCACGTCCCAGACCTGGGAGCGCTGACGCTCCACCATCCGCTTGGCGGACTTGATGTTCTGAGCGTGGTTGAGGTCCACCAGGCGCTTCATGACGAAGGGCTTGAACAGCTCCAACGCCATCTGCTTCGGCAGACCGCACTGGTGCAGCTGCAGCTGGGGGCCGACCACGATGACCGAACGGCCCGAGTAGTCCACGCGCTTGCCCAGCAGGTTCTGACGGAAGCGTCCCTGCTTGCCCTTGAGCATGTCGGACAGCGACTTCAGCGGACGGTTGCCCGGCCCGGTGACCGGACGACCGCGACGACCGTTGTCGAACAGCGAGTCCACAGCCTCCTGGAGCATGCGCTTCTCGTTGTTGACGATGATCTCCGGAGCACCCAGGTCCAGCAGACGCTTCAGACGGTTGTTGCGGTTGATCACCCGGCGGTACAGGTCGTTGAGGTCGGAGGTCGCGAAGCGGCCGCCGTCCAGCTGGACCATCGGACGGATCTCCGGCGGGATCACCGGCACGGCGTCGAGCACCATGCCCTCCGGCGAGTTGCCGGTGGACAGGAACGCGTTGAGGACCTTCAGACGCTTCAGGGCGCGGGTCTTGCGCTGGCCCTTGCCGGTGCTGATGGTCTCCCGCAGCTTCTCGGCCTCGGCGTCCATGTCGAAGGTCGCCAGACGCTTCTGGATCGCCTCGGCGCCCATGAAGCCCTCGAAGTACTGGCCGTAGCGGGCCCGCAGCTCGCGGAACAGCGCCTCGTCGCCCTCCAGGTCCGAGACCTTGAGGTTCTTGAAGCGGTCCCAGACCCTCTCCAGCTGCTCGATCTCGGCGTCGGCGCGCTTGCGGATCTGCGCCATCTGCTTGTCGGCGGCGTCGCGGGCCTTCTTCTTCTCCGCGGCCTTGGCACCCTCGCCCTCCAGGCGCTCGAGGTCGTCCTCCAGGTCCTTCGCGACGGCGGCGATGTCCGCGTCGCGCTGGTCCGCCAGGTGCTTGACCTCCTGGTCGTACTCGGCCTGCAGGTTCGGCAGGTCCTCGTGACGACGGTCCTCGTCCACGGAGGTGATCATGTAGGCCGCGAAGTAGATGACCTTCTCCAGGTCCTTCGGAGCCAGGTCCAGCAGGTAGCCCAGACGCGAGGGCACACCCTTGAAGTACCAGATGTGGGTCACCGGGGCGGCGAGCTGGATGTGGCCCATCCGCTCACGACGCACCTTGGCACGGGTCACCTCGACGCCGCAGCGCTCACAGATGATGCCCTTGAAGCGCACCCGCTTGTACTTGCCGCAGTAGCACTCCCAGTCCCGCGACGGTCCGAAGATCTTCTCGCAGAAGAGTCCGTCCTTCTCCGGCTTCAGGGTGCGGTAGTTGATGGTCTCCGGCTTCTTGACCTCACCGTGGGACCAGCTGCGGATGTCGTCACCGGTGGCCAGCGCGATGCGCATGGTGCCGAATGAGGATTCGTTGGACATAGTCCTGTGTCTCTCTTTTCTCTCTCAAGATTCGTGACGCGATGACTGCCGTCGCCGACTGCTCTCAGCCGGCGACGGCGCGGGTGAGGCTCAGACCTCTTCGACCGAGCTGGGCTCCGCACGGGAGAGGTCGATGCCCAGCTCCTCGGCGGCGCTGAACCCGGACTCCTCCGCGTCACGCATCTCGATCGCGCTGCCGTCGGCGGAGAGGACCTCCACGTTCAGGCAGAGCGACTGCATCTCCTTGATCAGGACCTTGAACGACTCCGGAACACCGGGCTCCGGAATGTTCTCGCCCTTGACGATGGCCTCGTAGACCTTCACACGGCCGTGGATGTCATCCGACTTGATGGTCAGCAGCTCCTGCAGGGTGTAGGCCGAGCCGTACGCCTCCAGGGCCCAGACCTCCATCTCGCCGAAGCGCTGACCGCCGAACTGCGCCTTACCACCGAGCGGCTGCTGGGTGATCATCGAGTACGGACCGGTCGAGCGGGCGTGGATCTTGTCGTCGACCAGGTGGTGCAGCTTCAGGATGTACATGTAGCCGACCGAGATCCCGTCCGGGAACGGCTCGCCGGAGCGGCCGTCGAACAGCTGGGCCTTGCCGTCGGGCCCGACCAGCCGCTCACCGTCGCGGGTGGTGTTGGTCGAAGCGAGGATGCCGGTGAGCTCGTCCGCCTCGGCACCGTCGAACACCGGAGTGGCGACCTTGGTCGGCCCGGTCTCGCGCGGCAGGTTCGGCAGGTTCTTCAGCCACTCGGGCTCGCCCTCGATGGTCCAGCCCTGCTTCGCGGCCCAGCCCAGGTGCAGCTCCATGACCTGACCGATGTTCATACGACCGGGCACACCCAGCGGGTTGAGCACGACGTCGACCGGGGTCCCGTCGGCCAGGAACGGCATGTCCTCGACCGGCAGGATCTTGGAGATCACACCCTTGTTGCCGTGACGGCCGGCGAGCTTGTCGCCGTCGGTGATCTTGCGCTTCTGGGCCACGTAGACGCGCACCAGCTGGTTCACGCCCGGAGGCAGCTCGTCGCCGTCCTCCGCGTCGAAGATGCGCACACCGATCACGGTGCCGGACTCGCCGTGGGGCACCTTCAGGGAGGTGTCACGGACCTCGCGGGACTTCTCGCCGAAGATGGCGCGCAGCAGGCGCTCCTCCGGGGTCAGCTCCGTCTCACCCTTCGGGGTCACACGGCCGACCAGGATGTCCCCGGCCTCGACCTCGGCACCGATGTGGATGATGCCGCGCTCGTCCAGCTGGGAGAGCATCTCGTCCGAGACGTTCGGGATGTCCCGGGTGATCTCCTCCGCGCCCAGCTTGGTGTCGCGCGCGTCCACCTCGTGCTCCTCGATGTGGATCGAGGTCAGGACGTCGTCCTGCACCAGGCGCTGCGACAGGATGATCGCGTCCTCGAAGTTGTGGCCCTCCCAGGACATGAACGCGACCAGCAGGTTCTTGCCCAGGGCGATCTCGCCGTACTCCGTGGACGGACCGTCGGCGATGATCGACTGCCGCTCCACCCGGTCGCCCTCGGAGACCCGGACACGCTGGTTGTAGGTGTTGCCCTGGTTCGAGCGCTCGAACTTCATGATCGGGTAGTGCGTCATGGTGCCGTCGTCGTTCATGACGGAGACCAGGTCCGCCGCGACCTTGGTGACCACGCCGGCCTGCTCGGCGGTCACGGAGTCGCCGGCGTCGACTGCGACGTACTTCTCCATGCCCGTGCCGACCACCGGGGACTCGGACTCCAGCAGCGGCACCGCCTGGCGCTGCATGTTGGCACCCATGAGCGCGCGGTTGGCGTCGTCGTGCTCCAGGAACGGGATCAGGGCGGTCGCCACCGACACCATCTGGCGCGGAGAGACGTCCATGTAGTCGATGTCCTCGGCGCCGACCAGCACCGGCTCGCCCTCACCACCGCGCTGACGGCACAGGACCTGCTCCTCAGCGAAGGAGCCGTCCTCAGTCAGCGGCGCGTTGGCCTGAGCGATCTGGGCCGCCAGCTCGTCATCGGCGGTCAGGTACTCGATCTCCTCGGTGACCTTGCCGTCGACGACCTTGCGGTACGGCGTCTCGATGAAGCCGAAGCGGTTGATACGCCCATAGGTCGCCAGCGAGCCGATCAGACCGATGTTCGGACCTTCAGGGGTCTCGATCGGGCACATGCGGCCGTAGTGCGACGGGTGGACGTCACGGACCTCCATGCCCGCGCGGTCACGGGACAGACCGCCCGGGCCCAGCGCGTTCAGACGCCGCTTGTGCGTCAGACCGGCCAGCGGGTTGTTCTGGTCCATGAACTGCGAGAGCTGCGAGGTGCCGAAGAACTCCTTGATGGAGGCCACCACGGGACGGATGTTGATCAGCGTCTGCGGGGTGATCGCCTCCACGTCCTGGGTGGTCATGCGCTCACGCACCACCCGCTCCATGCGAGACAGGCCCGTGCGGACCTGGTTCTCGATCAGCTCGCCCACCGCACGGATGCGACGGTTGCCGAAGTGGTCGATGTCATCGATCTGCACGGGCAGGTCGATCTGCTCGCCGTCGCGCAGACCCTTGATGGTCTCGCGGCCGGCGTGCACCGCGCACAGGTAGTGGATCATCGCCACGATGTCCTGCTCGGTGAGCACCGAGGCGTCGGCGTCGGTGAAGTCCTTGTCCACGCCCAGCTTGCGGTTGAGCTTGTAGCGGCCCACCTTCGCGAGGTCGTAGCGCTTCGGAGTGAAGTACAGGCCCTTGAGCAGGCCCTCGGCGGCTTCGACCGTCGGCGGCTCTCCCGGACGCAGCTTGCGGTAGATGTCCAGCAGCGCGTCGTCCTGGGTCTCGAAGGTGTCCTTCTCCAGGGTGGCGCGGATGGAGTCGTAGTCGCCGAACTCCTCGATGATGCGGGACTCGGTCCAGCCCAGCGCCTTCAGCAGTGCGGTGACCGGCTGCTTGCGCTTGCGGTCCAGACGCACGCCGACCTGGTCGCGCTTGTCGATCTCCAGCTCGAACCACGCGCCGCGGGACGGGATGATCTTCGCGGTGAAGATGTCCTTGTCGCTGGTCTTGTCCGGGGTGCGCTCGAAGTAGGCGCCCGGGGAACGGACCAGCTGCGAGACGACGACGCGCTCGGTGCCGTTGATGATGAACGTGCCGCGGTCGGTCATCAGCGGGAAGTCGCCCATGAACACCGTCTGCTGCTTGATCTCGCCGGTGTTGTGGTTCATGAACTCGGCCTTGACGTACAGCGGAGCCGCGTAGGTGGTGTCGCGCTCCTTGCACTCGGCCATCGGCATCTTCGGGTCGGCGAATTCCGGCTCGGAGAAGCTCAGGGACATGGTGCCCTGGAAGTCCTCGATGGGGGACATCTCTTCGAAGATGTCCGCCAGGCCCGAGGTGTCGGAGACGCCCTTGATGCCCTTCTGGCGGGCCTCCTCCACGCGGGCGGCCCAGCGCTCGTTGCCCACCAGGCGGTCGAAGGAGTCGATCTGCAGAGCCAGAAGCTCCGGGACATCGAGGGGTTCGTGGATCTTTGCGAATGAGAGTCGGCCGGCGTATTCAGCGGTACGGGCCGAGGCAGCGGTTTGAATTGAGGTGCTCGAGGCGACCAAGAGGGATCCTTCCACAGACCTTCGTAGCTTCCTTGGCACGCTTCCCCGTCCCCGCGCACGCGGACGGTGTCTGGCCGATCCGACGCCGGGCAGACGTCAGGCGGTCCAGCTGTGAGGAGGAGACGATGCAGGTGCCCACCGCTATTTGAAGGCACGCGCATAGAGGGGAGGCGCAAAAGTACAGCATAAACGACGAGTACGCAGACGCGCAACGCCGCGTCGTGGAGATCACACGCACCGGCGGTGTCGATGAGAGGCGGACGTCCGACGCCGAACCGGCGGGACTGAGTTCCGAGGCAAGATTCTAGCACCGGCGCCGCGGTCACGCATGCGCCGCGCAGGGGCGCGGCGGGGCTCAGTGAGGTGACGGCGGCACCGCCTCAGGGCCGGAGCCGCTCCAGATGCCGGGCCATCACCGCGGCCATGTCCACGCGCGGATCCAGCAGCCACTGGGCCTGGAGGCCGTCGGCCAGCGCGACGAGCTCCAGGGCCGTCTCCTCCGGATCCAGCTCCGGTTGCACGTCCCCCTGGAGCTGAGCGGCGCGCACGGCGCGGGCGAGCCCGGCCAGCACGCGCTGCTGGCGCGTACGGAAGTACTCATGGGCGGGATGCCCGGAGTCCGCCGCCTCCGCCTGCAGCCGCGTATAGAGGTGGATCAGACCCGGCACCTCGGCATTGCGCCGGAGGATCTCCACGAAGCGCCCCAGCTCCAGGGGGACGGCGGCCAGATCGGGCCCGCCCGGCGCCGACCCGTCCGGCGCGCTCCGGCGCGGCGCGGGGTCGCCCGCCGCGACGGCGGCGTCGACCTCGTCCCGAGCGCGCAGCACCTCGATGAAGAGCTCCTCCTTCGTGCCGAAGTGATGCAGCAGCCCCGCCTGGCTCAGCCCGACGGCATCGGCCAGCTCCCGCACGGAAGCGCTGGAGTAGCCGCTGCGGGCGATGACCTCCAAAGCGGTGCGCAGGATCTCTCGGCGCCTGGCCAGACCTTTGGCATAGGACCCTCGTCTCCCCATGGCGGCGATTCTACGGCCCCGTCCGCCGACGCTTGCCGCACGAAAACCGAGTGGCGTACAGTTTTGGACAGTGAGGCGGACCACATCGACTCCGGGTCGTCCGTCCACCTCTCCCATCTCCGCTCCGGAAGGACCCCTCATGACCACACCCGCCACACCTTCCTCCCTCGGCACCGACAGCTCCCCCGACCTCTTCGCCGATGCCGAGCCCCGCGACGTCGTCGCCCGCCTGAGCCTGGAGCAGAAGGCCGAGCTGGTCACGGGCGCCACCTTCTGGACCACCGCCGCCGTCGAGGAGGCCGGGATCCCGGCGATCATGGTCACCGACGGCCCCCACGGACTCCGCAAGCAGGGCGGAGCCGCCGACCATCTGGGCCTGGAGCAGAGCGTGCCCGCCACCTGCTTCCCGCCCGCGGTGGCCCTGGGCTCCGCCTTCGACACCGACCTGGCCGAACGCGTCGGCGCCGCCATCGGCGCCGAGGCCCGCGCCGAAGGGGTCGGCGTCGTGCTGGGCCCGGGCCTGAACATCAAGCGCTCCCCGCTGTGCGGCCGCAGCTTCGAATACTTCTCCGAAGACCCCCTGGTCTCCGGCGAGCTCGCCGCCGCCGTCACCCGAGGCATCCAGTCCCGCGGCGTGGGCGCATGCCTGAAGCACTTCGCGGCGAACAACCAGGAGCATGACCGCATGCGCGTCTCCAGCGACGTGGACGCCCGCCCCCTGCGGGAGATCTATCTGCGCGGCTTCGAACGGGCGATCGCCTCCGCCCGCCCGTGGACGGTGATGAGCGCCTACAACAAGATCAACGGCGTCTCGGCCTCCGAGGACCCCTGGCTGCTCACGGAAGTGCTGCGTGACCAGTGGGGCTTCGACGGCCTGGTGATCTCCGACTGGTTCGCCGTCGGCGACCGAGTCGAGGCGCTGCGAGCTGGACTGGACCTGGAGATGCCGACCACCGGAGGCGCCAGCCAGGAGCAGGTCATCGCCGCGGTGCAGGAGGGCGACCTCGACGAGGCGGCCCTGGACCGCTGCGCGGCGCGCGTGGTGGAGCTGGTGCAGAAGGTCCAGGCCGGGGCCCGCACGCCGGCGGTGGACGTCGACGTCCAGGCACACCACGCGCTGGCCCGCGAGGCCGCCGCACGCTCCGCCGTGCTGCTGAAGAACGACGACGAGATCCTGCCGCTGGATGCCAGCGCCTCCGTGGCGGTCATCGGCGAGTTCGCCCGCACTCCGCGCTACCAGGGCGCCGGCAGCTCACAGATCAACCCGACCCGGGTGGACGACGCGCTGACCGCCATCACGGCGGCGTCCCGGGCCGAGGTCCGGTTCGCCCCGGGCTTCCCCCTGGAGGGCGCCGAGGAGACCGCCTCCGGGACGGCCGAGTCCCTGCGCGCCGAGGCGGCGGAGGCCGCCGGCGCTGCCGACGTCGCCGTCGTCTTCCTGGGACTGCCCGCCGCCGACGAGTCCGAAGGCTTCGACCGGGAGCACCTCGACCTGCCCGCCGAGCAGCTGAACCTGCTCGAGGCCGTCGTGGAGGCCAACCCCCGCACCGTGGTGGTGCTCTCCCACGGCGGCGTCGTGGCGCTGCCCTTCGCCCAGACGGTGCCGGCGATCCTGGAGGGCTGGCTGCTCGGCCAGGCCGGCGGATCCGCCACCGCCGACCTGCTCTACGGGACGGCCAATCCCTCAGGACGGCTCACCGAGACCATCCCGCTGCGGCTGGCCGACTCTCCCGCCTACCTGGACTTCCCCGGCGAGCACGGGCACGTCCGCTACAGCGAGGGGATCTTCGTCGGATATCGCTGGTACGACGCCCGGGGCCTCGAAGTCGCCTTCCCCTTCGGCCACGGGCTGAGCTACACGTCCTTCGACCACACCGACCTCCAGGTCCGCGCGGACGACGCCGGGCTGCACGTGCAGACCACCGTGACCAACGTCGGCGAGCGCGCCGGCCACGAGGTCGTACAGGTCTACGTGGGTCGGCCGGGCTCAGCCGTGACCCGCGCCCCGCGCGAGCTGAAGGCCTTCGCCGCCGTCGAGCTGGCCGCCGGCGAGTCCCGGACCGTGGAGCTCACGGTGGCCCGCGAGGACCTCGCCCACTGGGACGTCCGGCTGGACGGCTGGGTGGTCGAAGGGGGCGAGCACGTGGTCGCCGTCGGCGCCAGCTCGAGGGACCTGCGGCTGCAGGCCTCAGCGGAGGTGCCCGGAGATGAGGTGGCGCTGCCGCTGACGGAGGACTCGACCCTGGGCGACGCGCTCGCCCACCCGGTGGTGGGTCCGGAAGTCCGCGCCGCCGTGGAGGCCGACCTCGCCGCCGACGGGGCCGACGGAGGTGCCGGAGACGTGTTCAGCGCCGAAGGGCTGCTGAAGATGATGGAGTCCTTCCCGCTGGGCCGGATCAGCGCCTTCCCTGGCGCCGGCCCCGACCGTGAGCAGGTGGCCGAGCTGATCGCCCGCACACAGCGGGACTGAACCGGCAGGGCTGGGTGACGGCTGGCCCTCTGTCCCGGTCTGTCCGTCCCCGCGCAGGACTCCCCGTGCTGGAACGATCCAGATGCCGCGGGCCGCGTCTTCTCCGCCCGGACCTGGGACGTTCACCACCAGTCCATCCTCTCTCCCTACGGTGTGCCTGGAACGGTCCAGCCCCGGTCAACCGACCGTCGCCGGGCCCTCACAAGTCACGCGCCTGAGAGGATCTGCCGCCATGCCGGCCATACCCGCACGCCCCCGCACCGACACCGACTGCACCGTCCGGGGCCCCGTCAGCGTCCTTCGGCACCCTGTCGCCGGACTCGCCCTGACGACGCTGCTGCTCACCGCGTGCGGAGGGGCCGCCGCGACCGACGCTCCGGAGCACGACGCCGACGCTGCGACGGCGACCGGTTCGCCCGTGCTGTCCGAGGAGCGCACGGTCCCAGCGGGCCAGGCCCCGGACCTTCAGCAGCAGGTGGACCACGGTGAGCTGCCGCCCCTTGACGAGCGTCTGCCGGCCGAGGCCGTCACGATCCTCGGTCCCGACGGCGTCGGCCGGTACGGCGGCGAACTCCAGCTGGCGATGAACGGCAACGACGACGACTCCCTGATCCGGCGCTATGCCGCCTATGAGCCCCTGGTCCGCTGGGACGGGGACTGGTCCTCTGAGCTGACGCCCGGCGTCGCCCGGGACTGGGAGATCAGCGACGACGCCACCACCTTCACCTTCCACCTGCAGGAGGGGATCCGCTGGTCCGACGGCGAGCCGTTCACCGCCGATGACATCGTCTTCGGCTACGAAGAGGTGCTGATGAACGAGGACCTCACCCCTGCTCCGGTGGAGTACCTCATGGACCCCGAGGGCAACTGGCCCGACGTCACGGCCGTGGACGAGCACACCGTCGAGCTGCGGTTCCAGTCCCCGCACGGCCTGTTCCTCATGCAGCTGGCCCGCGCCGAGGAGGACGGCAAGTTCCACCGCTTCCCCCGGCACTACCTGGAGCAGTTCCACCTGGACCACAACCCCGAGGCGGACCAGCTCGCCGAGCAGGAGGGGTACGAGGACTGGACCGAGATGTTCACGGCCAAGGGCTGGGTGACCCTGGGCACCGGGTTCGACTCCCGATGGATGAACACCGAGCTCCCGCAGCTCAACGCCTACCTCATCGAGACCCCGGCCTATGAGGGCACGCGCGTGACGGCTGTGCGCAATCCGTACTTCTGGAAGGTGGACGCGGAGGGCAACCAGCTGCCCTACATCGATCGTCTGGTCTTCGACGTCTTCGACAGCCAGGAGGTCATCGCCTTCCGCGCGGCCGCTGGCAACATCTCCTACCAGGACCGGCATTTCGACCACGACTTCCGGCCCCTGCTGGCCGAATCCATGGAGGAGAACGGCTACAGCCTCCTCGACGTCACCTCCACGGATATGAACACCCTGCTCTTCAACCTCAACCACAGCCACCCGGATGAGGACATGCGGGAGATCCTCACCGACCGAAGCTTCAAAGCTGGGCTGTCCCACGCGCTGGACCGCGAGGAGATCATCGAGCTGGTCTATTTCGGCCAAGGCGAGCCGGCCCAGGCCGCCCCGCGGGAGGGTTCTCCGTATCACCATTCGGAGCTCGCCGGCCAGCACCTGGAGCATGACGTGGACCTGGCTGATGAGCTGCTCGACGAGGTCCTGCCCGAGCGCGACGACGAGGGCCGGCGACTGGGACCGGACGGGAGGCCGTTCAGCATCGCCGTGGACGTGGCCGCCGACCGTTCTGTGGAGCACGCCAGAGTCCTGGAGCTCGCCCAGGGCTACTGGGAGGCGGTCGGGATCGCTCTGGAGATCCAGACCATGGACCGTGATCTGCGCAATGAGCGACGCGACGCCGGCGAGTTCGACGTCTACGTCCGCGACGGGTCCGCCGGTCTGCAGGACGCCATCCTGCGGCCGCACTGGTACATGCCCTTCGGCGATTCCGGCGCCTACGCCTGGTCCTGGGGCTCCTTCTACCTCGACGGCGAGGACGCCGGAGAGGCCCCGCCGGAGGACTCCCCGGCCTGGCGCCAGTGGGAGATCTATGACGAGATCCTGGTCACCGCCGATCAGGAGAGGCAGACCGAGCTGATGGAGGAGCTGCTGGACGTCTCCGCCGAGGCTTTCTGGACCATCGGCATCTCCACCAGCCCCAACAGGGTCGGCGTGGTCGCCGACGGTCTGCGAAACGCCCCCCATCAGCTCTTCGAGGCCAGCGCGTATCAGAACCCAGGCCCGTCCTACCCCGCGGTGTGGTGGTGGGAGGACCCGGAGCAGGCCGTGGCCGACGACGAGGAGGCGGCCCAGCAGCACGCCGACGACGCCGACGACGACGATCTCCCGGCAGACCGGTGACCCGCCGCATCACCGGGACGGCCCTGCCCATGACCGCGGAGGTGACTCTGTGCTGCCTTACATGATCCGGCGGATCGGCTGGTCGCTGCTGACGGTCTGGCTGATCTCGTTGGTGTGCTTCTTCATCATCCAAGCCCCTCCCGGCGACTTCGTCTCGGTGCTGATGGCAGATGCGGAGGCCGAAGGACGCCGGCTCAGCAGCCAGCAGGTCCAGGTCCTGCGCGAGCGCTACGCCCTCGACGCGCCCTGGTATATGCAGTACTGGGCGTGGATCACCGGGATCATCACCGTCGGCGACTTCGGCTACTCCTTCCGGTGGAACCGCCCGGCCACGGAGGTCATCCTGGAGCACCTGCCGTTCACCGTGCTGCTGGCCGGAGGGTCGCTGCTGCTGACCTGGATCATCGCCTTCGCCATCGGAGTGTTCACCGCGGTGCGGCGATACAGCATCAGTGACTACCTCTTCACCTTCCTGGGCTTCATCGGCCTCTCAGTGCCGAACTTCGTGCTGGCTCTGGTGTTCATGTACATCGCGTTCCGGTACTTCGGCATGAGCGTAGGAGGGCTGTTCTCTCCGGACATGGTGGAGGCGGAGTGGTCCCCGGCCAAAGCCTGGGACCTGATGCGGCACCTGATCGTGCCCGCGCTGATCATCGCCACTGCTGGGACCGCGGGACTGATCCGGATCACCCGGGCGAACCTGTCCGACGAGCTCGCGCAGCCGTATGTGACCGCTGCTCGGGCCCGGGGCCAGCGGGAGGGCGTGCTGCTGATGCGGTATCCGGTGCGGGCCGCCATGAATCCGTTCATCTCCACCGTCGGCTACGCCATCCCGTCGGTGATCTCCGGTGAGGTGATCGTCTCCACGGTCCTCTCCCTGCCCACCACCGGGCCCGTGCTGCTGGGGGCTCTGCGCAACCAGGACATGTACCTGGCCGGCAGCTTCCTGCTGATCCTGGGGGTTCTCACCGTCATCGGCACCGTCATCTCCGACCTCGTGCTGGCCTGGGCCGACCCCCGGGTCCGGCGCCAGCATTCAGGAGCCGCCTCATGAGCCTGCACAGCCCCTCACGACCCGTGTCGGATCCTGCACAGGACGACGCCGGACGACGCTCCTCGCGGAGTCTGATCTGGAGACGCTTCCGACGGCACCGACTGGCCCATGTCTCCCTGTGGGTCGTGGTCGCGGTCTACCTCATCGCGCTCTTCGCCGACGTGATAGCCCCGCGCTCGGCCGGAGCCTACGACGCCGAGCATCCCTACGCTCCCCCGCAGTCGATCACCCTGACGGACCCCGGCGACGGCCGGGGTCCGGGCCTCTACGCCCATGGGTACACCCAGGAGTTCGACGAGGTCTCCTGGAACCGGACCTACACCAAGGACCCCGAGGAGCTGCACAAGCTGGGGCTCTTCGTGGCCTCCGGGCACGACTACCGGTTCCTCGGACTGATCGAGACCGACCGGAAGCTGCTGGCTCCCGTGGACGCCGACGCGCCGTTCTACCTCCTCGGCTCGGACGCCAACGGCCGGGACATCTTCTCCCGCGTCGTCCACGGCACGCGGGTCTCCCTCTCCATCGGGCTCTTCGGCGTCGCGCTGTCCCTGGTCATCGGCATCACGCTGGGCGCCCTCGCGGGATTCTTCCGCGGTGTGGTCGACACCGTCATCCAGCGCGTCACCGAAGTGTTCATGTCCCTGCCCACCCTTCCGCTGTGGATGGCACTGGCCGCCGCCCTCCCCCGGGACTGGGGACCGCTGACCATCTACTTCGCCATCACGGTGCTGCTCTCCCTGATCGGATGGACCTCATTGTCCCGAGAGGTCAGAGGACGGGTGCTCACCCTGCGCAGCGAGGACTACGTGGTCGCCGCCCGACTCGACGGCGCCAGCCGCTTCCGCGTGATCCGCCGACACATCCTGCCCAGCCTGACCAGTCACATCATCGCCTCCGTCACTCTCGCGGTGCCGGCGATGATCCTGGCGGAGACCTCGCTGAGCTTCCTGGGCCTGGGGCTGCAGCCACCCATCGTCTCCTGGGGCGTGCTGCTCCAGGAGGCGCAGAACATCCGCAGCGTCATCACCGCACCGTGGCTGCTGATCGTGCCCTCGGCCGCCGTGGTGATCTCGACCCTGGCCCTGAACTTCCTCGGCGACGGCCTGCGTGACGCCGCCGACCCCTACGGAGGAGCGGTGAAGTAGATGACTCTGACCCCCACGACCAGCACTCGGACCAGCACCAGGACCAGCACCCGGGCCAGTACCGTCCCGGCTCCGCCGCCCCGCGGCGACGCCGCCGCGCTGCTGGACGTGCGAGGGCTCTCCGTCGCCTTCCCCACCGACGACGGAGTCGTGACCGCCGTGGACCGCGCTGATCTGCTCATCCGGCCTCACCAGGTGCACTGCCTGGTGGGCGAGTCCGGCTCCGGGAAGTCCCAGACGGCGCGGGCCGTCCTGGGTCTGCTGGATCCGCCCGGGCGCGTCAGCGCCGGCCAAGCGCTGTTCCGTCAGGCGGACGGCCAGGTGATCGACCTGACCACGCTGCGGCCGCGCGGCCGCAGCCTCCGGCACATCCGCGGCGGGGAGATCGGCATGGTCTTCCAGGAGCCGGCGCGCAGCCTGTCCCCGATGCACACAGTGGGGGTCCAGATCGCGGAGGCCATGCGGCTGCACCGCGGCCTCGACCGCAGGCAGGCCTGGGAGGCCGCCGTCGAGGCGCTGCAGGAGGTGCGCATCCCTCGCCCTGAGCTGCGGGCGAAGTCGTACCCGTTCGAGCTCTCCGGAGGCATGCGGCAACGGGCGATGCTGGCCATCGCACTGGCCGGACGGCCGCGCCTGCTCATCGCCGATGAACCCACCACGGCTCTGGACGTCACGACCCAGGCCCAGATCCTGCGCCTGCTGCGGAGGATCCAGGAGGAGCGGGAGATGGCGGTGCTGTTCATCACCCATGACCTGGGAGTGGTGGCCGACATCGCCGACGAGGTCTCGGTGATGCGGCGTGGCCGAGTCGTGGAGAGCAGGGACGTGTACGAGCTCTTCGCCGAACCGGAGCACCCCTACACGCGCATGCTTCTGCAGGCCACGCCCACGCCCCGTCCCGGGCCGATCTCCGAGAGATCGGCAGTGCCTGCCGGGGCCCCAGGCCCGGCGACCCTGCTCCAGGTGCGGGGACTGACCCGCCGGTTTCGTCTGAGGTCCGGGCTGTTCGGCATGGGGCGCACCGAGCTGCAGGCCGTCGACGACGTCGACCTGCAGCTGCGTCAGGGCGAGACTCTGGCACTGGTCGGCGAATCAGGGTGCGGCAAGTCCACCCTGGCCAAATGTCTGCTGCGGGTGGAGCAGCCCACCTCCGGCAGCATCACCGAGTCACTGCACGGGACGCCGGACGGGGCGCCGGACCGGACGCCGCGGGCTCGACCAGGCGGCCTCGATGTGGCCACGGCCCCCGAATCGGCCCTGGGCGACTATCGCCGCCGGGTGCGGATGGTCTTCCAGGACCCCTTCGCCTCGCTGAACCCGCGGATGACGGTGCGCGACATCCTGGCCGAACCGCTGCGGCACGCGGGCCCCGTCGCCCAGGAGAAGCTCGTGGAGCTGCTGGAGCTGGTGGGGCTGGAGGCATGCCACCTGGATCGCTACCCGCACGCCTTCTCCGGCGGACAGCGTCAGCGCATCGGCATCGCGCGGGCCATCGCCACCGATCCGCAGGTGGTCGTCGCCGATGAGGCTGTCTCCGCCCTGGACGTCTCCGTGCGGGCCCAGATCCTGGACCTGTTGGCGAGGCTGCAGGACGAGCGGGGGCTGAGCTATCTCTTCATCTCCCACGACATGTCCACAGTGGAGCACCTGGCGGATCGGGTGGCTGTGATGTATCTGGGCAGCCTGGTGGAGCTCGCCCCCGCCGCACAGCTGTTCAGCCGACCCGCCCATCCCTATACCGAGACGCTGCTCTCCGCCGTTCCCGTGGCAGACCCGGTGCGGCAACGCTCCCGCGAGCACCTTCCGATCCCGGGCGAGCTGCCCGACCCGACTCAGAGACCCACCGGCTGTCCCTTCCGAACGCGCTGCCGATGGGCCGAGGACATCTGCGCGGAGGAGGCCCCGGCGATGACCGAGGTCTCCCCCGGCCAGTCCGCGGCCTGCCACTTCGCCGGCGAGATCACGCTGCGCGGCCTGGCGGACTGACCCGCCCGGCCCGCGCTCGCTGGACTTGCCCGCACTCGCTGGACTCCCCGGGAGCCCAGGACGGAGACGGCCCCGGACGGATCCACCGTCCGGGGCCGTGGAGCCTCGCCGTCTCGGGAGGTCCCGCCGGCGGGCCCGCGCCGGCTCAGCCGAGCAGGTCCACCACCTGGCCGGGGTGGTCCACGACGTCGGTGGCCCACCCCTCGGCGAGTGCGTCCTGCAGCTCGTCCTCTGTGCCGGAGCCGCCTCGTGTGAGGATCCGGCGGCCGATGCCGACCTCCCGGGCGCCGAGCCCATCGTTGAAAGGTTTGTCCCCCAGCATGGCGGTCTGCTCCGCAGGGACCCCCGCCATGCGCAGCGCGACGGTGAAGATCTCGGCGTGTGGCTTCTTCAGTCCCACCTCGTCCGAGCAGGCCCAGCCGGCGATCCGATCGGCGAGCCCGTGGCGGGCGAAGACCTCCCGCACTCCACGGCCGTTGATCGTGTTGGAGACCACGATCACGGGCACCGAGGTCGCAGCGCACCGCTCGAGCAATGTGGTGACACCCGGGCGCAGAGTCTTCCGGGACTTGGATCGGTACAGGGCCAGCTGCAGCTCCTCAGCCTCGGCCAGGAGTGCCTCCCGAGCCTGTGCGTCCACGAGGTCCCGGGTGAACTCTCCCCAGTACTGGCGCGGCGTCACCTCGTCCAGCGTCTCCCCCGGCGCCCCCGGGGCGCCGCCTTTGTGGGCCTTGTACCGGCCATGCGCCGTGCGCACCAGGTGCAGGGCCTCATCCACGGTGATCTCCACGCCGGCCCGGCCCAGGGTCCTCAGGACCGCCTCCGCGACCCCTGCCAGGGGCCGGTCGGCCGGGACTGTGGCCGAGACGACGCCGCCGTGGTCCAGGAGGAGAACCCGCACGGGCGTGGCACGATCGGGGCGCACGGCGCCGGCCCTGGATCGAAGCACGTCGGCGGCAGGGCCGCCGTCGTGAGCAGCGCCCCCGTCGTGGGCTTCGTCGGCAAGTGCCCGCCGCATGAGGTCGATCAGACCGCGGGGCGTGTCCAGGACGGCGTCGGGGACCTCCCGCACCGGGAACGGCGGCTCATCCGTATGCTGGGAGCGGATCAGGACCACCGCCCCCGCGCCGGCCCGACGCCCGGCGACCAGATCTCGATCCAGGGTGTCACCCACGTACCAGCTGCGCCCCACCGAGATTCCCAGTGCCCGCGCCGCCCGATGCAGCATGTCCGGGTGCGGCTTGCGGATCCCCGCCTCGTCCGAGTAGATCTGCACGGCGAAGCGCTGCTCGATCCCGAGCTCCGCCAGCAGCCGGCGGTGGCTCCGCCCGGAATGGGCGTTGGAGACGATCCCCACAGGCACCCCTGCCTCATCCGCGAGGTCCAGGAGCTCGACGACGCCGTCCCGCAGACGGTGCTCCGTGAGCGTCAGGGCCATCGTCTCCAGCAGCTGGGCCCCGTGGCCCACCAGGATCGCGCGTGCCGGATCCGGCAGATCCGCGAACCAGAAGTCCTCGAGGAGCTCCCGGACCGTCAGCTCCCGGGGCCGACGACGACGGCTGGAGGCGTGCTTCCAGTGCTTCAGGGCGGCCCGCCCGGCATGCAGGCTCTGCTCGAGACGCCCCTCCTGGAGGTCTGTCCCGGCCGCTCGGAGCAGGTCCCGCAGGTGCGCGACGAGCTCCGCGACGCCGCTGGGCCGCCGATGCGTGGTGATGATGACCCCGCCGAAGTCCAGCAGCAGGGCCTGCGGCGCCTGCGGTGGGCGGTCAACGGGTTCGGCCGCGCCGTACGCGGTCGCAGGGTCGGCGAGCGCCGAGAGGGCAGACATGCGGGTCCTCCGAGGTCGTGGGCAGGTCCCTGCGACCGTACGAAGCGGGGGTGACCGGGCGGGTCCCGGTTCATGAACGATTCTGGAACGCTCCATGCTGCGGCGCTGGAACGTGCCAGATCCCCCGGGGAGCCGCGTGGCGACGGCCTACAGTGAGCGACAGGTCCCTTGGGAGGACCAGGCCGACCACCGAGACCTCCGAGGAGGGCACCACCCGATGAACACGTCCCGCCGCACCGCCGTGGACCGCCGTCCTTCCGGGCGGGCCCCGACCATCCACGACGTGGCCCGCGCCGCCGGGGTCTCCAAGTCCTCGGTGTCCCTGGCCGTGCGGGGTCAGGCCGGACTGTCGGAGGCGACCCGCAGCCGCATCCTCGATGCCGCTCAGCAGCTGGGCTACCGGTCCAATGTGTGGGCACGGTCGCTGGTGCAGGGGCGGACCGGGTTGATCGGAGTGCTGCTGGGAGATCTGGGCAGCAGCTACCACCGCGACGTCACCAACGGCATCGAGGACGCGGCCGCCGAGCAGGACATCCGCCTGGTCATCGGCCATGGGCGCCGCGACCCGGAACGCCTGCGCCGTGAGCTCGACTCGCTGCTGGCACTCGGTGTCGAAGCGGTGATCGTGGTCAGCTCCTGGCTTCCCCCGCAGCATCTGGAGGCCGTGGCCCAGCGGGTGCCGATCGTCGTCGTCGGCCGACTCCCTCAGGAGGTCCCCGGGGTGGACACCGTGGCGAACCAGGATGCGGCCGGCGCACGCCTGGCGGTGGAACACCTGCTGAGCCTGGGGCACCGCCGGATCCTGCACCTGACCGGGTCCTCTCGTACGGCCGCGATGCACCGCCGACGCGCCTACTCCGAGGTGATGCGGGCCCGCGTGCCGGAGGTCGGCCCGCAGGTGGAAGGTCCCGAGCACCTGGACCGGGCACATGCCCACCTGATCTCCCAGGTCCTCCGCGGGGAAGGACCCACGGCCGTCTTCACCCAGAACGACCGGATCGCGGCGGAGCTGATGGGGCGCTGCCTGGACGCCGGGATCCGTCTGCCCGACCAGCTGAGCGTAGTGGGCTACGACAGCTCCAGCCTGTGCTCGGTGCTGCGCCCCCGACTGACCAGCATCGACCAGCCCCGGCTCACGATGGGGTCGTTGGCTCTGCGGATGGCCGTCGAACGGATCGCGGGGAAGCTGGGCGGCGCGGGCGCCGGATCCGGCGCCCCGGTGGACCAGGCCCCGCGCAGCGCCGCCCTGGCGCCCACGCTGATGATGCGGGAGTCCACCTGCGCGCCTCCGGAGGCGGCGGACCGGTGAGTCCGTCCCACCGGTGGGGACGGGCCTGATTCCGGGACGAGGGGCGGCCGCTCACACGATCCGGCGCTGCTCCGCCCAGCGGGTCAACTCATGCCGGGACGAGAGCTGCAGCTTCCGTAAGACCTTCGAGACGTGGGACTCCACGGTCTTGACGGAGATGAACAGGTCCGAGGCGATCTCCCGGTAGGTGTAGCCCCGCGCGATGAGCCGCATGACCTCCACCTCCCGGGCGGAGAGCAGATCCAGCTCCTCGTCCCGGACGTCCTGGGCCACCGAGGAGGTGCCGAAGGCGTCCAGCACAAACCCGGCCAGCCGTGGGGAGAAGACCGCGTCTCCCCCGGCGACGGCCGCGACGGCGTCGACCAGGTCATCCGAGCTGATGGTCTTGGTGATGTACCCGCGGGCGCCGGCGCGGATGACCGAAACCACGTCCTCGGCCTGGTCCGAGACGCTGATCGCCAGGAACCGCACGTCCTCCAGCAGGTCACGGCAGCCCGCCACCACCTCCGCTCCCCCGCCGCCGGTCCCACCCGGCAGGTGTACGTCCAGGAGCACCACCTCGGGCAGGTGCTCGCGCACCGCCAGCACCGCGGAGTCGACGTCGTGGGCCTCCCCGACGACGGCGACCCGACCGTCCAGCTCGGCGCGCAGCCCGGCGCGGAAGATGGCGTGGTCGTCCACGATCACCACCCGATGCAGCTCAGTCATGGCCGTTCTCCTCCTCGACGGCGGCGTCGACCGGCATGAACAGCTGCACCTCGGTGCCTCGGCCGTTCGAACGGATGCGCGCCTCGCCGCCGGCCCGACGCATCCTGCCGATGATGGACTCCCGGACTCCGAGGCGGTCCTCCTCGATCCCCTCGAGGTCGAACCCTGGGCCCCGGTCACGGACGAAGACCGCGTCCTGGGCGGCGTCGGACTCCACATACACCGACGCCGGCCCGGCGTGCTTCAGCGCGTTGACGATCGCCTCCCGGACGGCGGCCACCAGCACACGGTGGTCCTGACGCCGGGACTCGCCGACGGCGACGACCTCCACCGTGCCGTCATGCATCTCCTCCAGTTCGGCTGCGGCCGCGGTGAGCTGGTCCTTCAGCGTGCCGGACTCGTGCTCCTGCTGGCGGTACAGCCAGCCTCGCAGCTGCCGCTCCTGGCTGCGGGCGAGCCGCTCCACGGCCGCAGGGTCGTGACGCTGCTTCTGGATCATCGCCAGCGTCTGCAGCACCGAGTCGTGCAGGTGGGCGGCGATGTCCGCCCGCTCGGCCTCCGCGGCCGCGCGGGCCCGCTCAGTGGTTGCGGTGCGGTACAGACGGATCAGCCACGGGGCGATCACCAGGGCGATCCCGGCCAGCAGCATCATGGCCACGATGAGTCCCAGCAGCAGGTCCCCGCCCGGTACGAAGCCGCCGGCGATGACCAGCAGCGAGACCACCACGAGCCCTGCCCCACCGGCGATCTGCCACAGCGTGCTGTGGTCGGCGCCGCCACGGCCGGTCTTGTCGACCTGGGACCAGGCCAGGAGGATCCCGACCAGGATCACCGCGGGCGGCCCGAAGAGCCGCCAGTTCATCTCGACCCCGGCCAGGGACAGCGCCAGCAGGGCGGCCGCACCGAGCAGCAGGCCGCCCAGCAGCACCTCCGGCGAGCTGGTCAACGAGTCCAGGACCCGGCGGATGCGTTCCCCCGGGTCGGCGGCTCCCTGGGTCCCGTCACGCGCCGCGCCGTCGGACGCGGGCTCCGCACCGGGCGGCCCTTCGCCGTCCACGGCCGGGCCGGAGAGGCCGCGCACCCCGGCGGTGGCCTCCGGCTCGTCCTCCGACGGCACGAAGATCCACAGCCAGCAGTACAGGAGGATCCCTACGCCTCCCGCGATGGCCAGGCCGATCATCACCGCGCGGACCACCGGCAGGGAGACTCCGAGGTGCCGGGAGACGCCCAGGCACACGCCGGCCACGGGGGTGCCGGTGCCCCGGCGCAGCGGGGGCCGTTCGGTGTCCGTGACCATGGTTCCATCCTGCCACGGCGGGAGACCCTGAGACCCGTCGTCGCCCGGAATTCCGGGCTTCTGAGGGAAGGATCAGGGTCGGATCAGGGTGGACCCCCATAGCGGAGACCCCCGGGGGCGGAGGAAGCTGGAGGCATGGATGACTCGACCACTCCCCACGATGAGGGCGCCCGGCCACGGCCGGAGGCGCCGGACCCCCGGCCTGAGGCCGGCCACCAGTTCTTCGACTGGATCCGCTCCACCGGCCTGACCCGTCCGGACACCGGGTGGGCCGGCGGCGTCATGGCGCTGCTGGCGCAGAAGCTCCGCTGGGACGCCACCCTGGTGCGTGGCCTCGGCGTCGTGGCCCTCGTGCTGTTCTTCTCCCCGGTGATCCTGCTCTACGGCCTGGCGTGGATCCTGATCCCGGACTCCAAGGGCCGGATCCCGACGCAGCAGGCGCTGCGCGGAGACTTCACCGGCGGACTCGTCGGCGGCGCCGCCCTAGCGATCATCGGCGCGCTCAACGTCTTCACCCCGCTGAGCCTGGCCGGGCCGTTCGCGATCCTGCTGAACCTGGTGATCATCGGTGTGGTCGCCTGGGTGGTCTACACCCTGATGCGTCGGCACACCGCGGAGGACGGCGGCCCGCACTGCGCTCCGGCGGGCTCCTCGTCCGGGCCGGGCGGATACGGAGACGACGCCGCGTTCCGCCGTGAGGCGCAGCGGGAGGCGGACCGGGAGGCCCGCCGGGAGACTCGCCGGGCCTCCCGTCACGCCCGTCATGAGGCGCGCCGCGCCGCGCGGGAGGCCTCCGCGCAGGTGAAGGAGGACGACGCCCAGGGAAAAGCGCAGGCCGGGAGCTCATCATCCGTCCGTGATGACGGGCGCCCGGCCTGGTACCCGAAGGAGACGGCCTCCGACGCCGACAGCGGCTCCGGAGGCGGCTCCGGAAGCGGTCCGGGCAGCACCTCCGGCGCCGCCGGGACGTCCGCCCCCCGCAGTCCGCACCAGGACGCGCCTGCCGGCGCCGCCGTGGCCTGGGACCCCCGAGTCCTGGAAGAGGCCCGGCGTCGGCGCATGATCGCCTTCGGTCTGTTGCTGGCCGCAGCCTCCGGCGTGCTGGCCGCGATGTGGGTCCTGGGCGTCTCCGGCACCTCCGCGGTGCTGGCCGGACTGGTGGGCCTGGTCTCCGTGCTGGCTCTGCTGCACCTGCTGGGGGCACTGCGCGGCAGGCGCGGGCACGGCTTCCTGCTGACGGTGGCCACCGTGGCGATGCTGCTGACCTTCTTCGTCCACCAGAATCCCGGCAGCGCACCCTCTGTGAGCGGCTCGAACGTGGCGTTCGGCAGCTACACCAGCGACGCCGAGTCGCTGAACTCAGCTTTCGCGAACACCACCATGGACCTGCGCCACCTCGCCGGACGTGGCGAGCCTGGCGTCACCGAGGTGGTCCACGCCGAGCTGAACTCCGCCTTCGCCCGCACCACCGTGGTCATCCCCGACGACTCCACGCTGATCGTCCAGTCCCGTCAGGCGCTGGGTCGGCTCGACATCCATACCCAGGACGAGCAGCGCAGCTCCCGCGGAGCCGAGGTCACCGAGCACCGGATCGGTGACGAGGATGCGGATCTGCAGATCCTGCTGACGGCCAACACCGCCTTCAACAGCGTGGAGATCTACGACGCGACCACCTATGCGGAGCAGGTCGAAGGTGACATCGGCGGGCAGCACGACGACAGCGACGCCGCCGGAGCCGGTGCAGGTGCCGGAGCTGGTGCAGGTGCCGGTGCCGGAGACCTGACCGATGCGGCGGCGTTCGAGACCTATCCCGTCCCGGGCGGCATGACGCAGGCCGAGACCGCCGCAGACCTGGAAGGAGCCGACCGATGACCCACGACCACGACGAGCCCCGCACCACTTCCCCCGACCGCCGCGCGTCCCCAGAGCCCCCTGACTCCCCGCAGTCCGCCGGATCACCGGCCGACTCACCGACGGGCGCCGCATCCGCTACCGCGTCCCCGACCCGACCGACCATCCCCCTGCCGCCGGAGCCCGAGGACGTCGACGCCCTGCTGGCCGACTCCCTGAGGGCCCAGAGCGAGCAGGAGTTCACCTGGAAGGAGCCCGAGCGTCGCCCCCGCTGGTACGAGCGGGCCGAGATGCAGCAGACGGCCTCCGCCGAGTCTCCCTCCGCCCCGGCCGCTGCGACCGCACCCGGGAAGTCCCCCGGACGCCGGCGCGGCGGACCCCGGATCGGGCAGGCGGTCTTCGCCCTGATCTGCCTGATGCTGGCACTGTGGGTGTTGGCCGCCGTGGTGCTCAACGTCATGATCGACCCGCTGATGGTGGCCCTGGGCATCTGCGCGGTGGCCGGACTGGCCCTGGTCGTCGGAGGCCTGCGCCCCCGCCCCGGCGCCAGGCTCTGAACCGGGCCATGGTTCGGAGCGCTCGCGGAGACGTCCCGGCCTGCGATCCTTGACAGCCCGCGAAGCGTCCGGCCTACCCTCAGAGCCCGCCGATGCCATGGAGTGACATGGGGTCAGCGGGGTGAGCGTCGCCGTCGAACGCAGGGAGCGCATCATGGACAGGGCCATGCCGCCGGTGGTGGACCAGCAGATCTGGGAGCAGGAGCTGGAGCGACTGCGCACCCGGGAGAAGGCGGTCACCCGCGAGCTGGACGCCGTCGCCGCGCAGCGTCGTCGCCTCCCGATGGTGAAGATGCCCGACTACACGCTCGCCGGTGAGCATGGCCCCGTGCGGCTCGCGGAGATCTTCGACGGGGCCTCCCAGCTGATCACCTACCACCACATGTGGACTCCGGGCGCCGAGTGGCAGTGCGGCGGCTGCACCGGCTACACCTCCCAGTTCACCCGCCTCGACTTTCTCCGGCACTACGACGCCCGGTTCGTGATCGTCACCCAGGGTGAGATCCATGATGCCCTGGCGTATCGGGAGAAGGTCGGCAACCGGATGACCTGGTACTCCACCGCCGACAGCAGCTTCGGCGCCGACGTCGGCGCCCCGCCGGGCGGAGGCTTCGCCCTCAACGTCTTCCTCCGCGACGGCGACGACGTCTACCGCACCTGGCACTCCTCCGGACGCGGGACCGAGCAGCTCAGCCACACCTTCGCGCTGGTGGACGTGCTGCCCTACGGACGGCAGGAACGGTGGCAGGACTCTCCGGAGGGATGGCCCCAGGACCCCACCTACAGCGGATGGTTGGGCTCCGAGGAGGTCGCCCGGCTCTATGGGAGCGGCCGCGAGGACGACGGGCCGCAGGAGGATGAGCGGCAGGAGGATGAGCGGCCATGAGACGGCGGCGGGCCCACGGAGCCTCGGAGGAGGCCCTGCACAGGGACCGGCTGATCGAGGCCCCGGCCGCCAGGATCTTCGCCGTGCTCACCGACCCCGACCAGCACCAGTACACCGAGCCCTCCGACTGGGTCAGGGAGGCGATCTCCTCCGAACCGCTGACCCGTGTGGGACAGATCTTCGGGATGGCCATGCACCACGTCAATGCCGGCGGCGACTACGTCATGCACAACAGAGTGGTCCTCTTCGAGCAGGACCGGGCCATCGCCTGGGAGCCCGGCCAGTACGGCGCCGCAGGACAGCTCGACGTCGGCGGCTGGATCTGGCGCTACGACCTCGCACCCCACGGCGCGGGCACCGAGGTCCGGCTGACCTATGACTGGTCGGCCACCCCGGCGCATGTCCGCGCGGAGATCGGAGGCATGCCGCCCTTCGGCGCGGACTTCCTGGAGACCTCGCTGGCCACGCTGGACGTGCACGTCACCTCACGCACCCGGTGATCGCATGCGTCGCTCCTCGCCGTCCTGGCACTCGGGGGTCTCACCGCGGGCGCCCTCGTGCTGTCGGCCTGCGGACCCTCCCCGCGGGCCACGTCTTCCGGCAGGACGGCTATCGAGACTTCACCGCAGACTGCCCCACCGGGGCGCCGGACGCGATCTGGCTCGAAGAGGCCACTGGGGAGACCCTGCTGATGGCCGTCGGTGCGCCCGGCGGTCCCTCGAACACCCGACGAACCAGATCGACGACCGCCCGCGCGTCCCGGGAGGGCTCGCCGAAGAAGACCCACTGGCGGGAGGAGCCCCCAGATGCCACGCCCCGGCGCTCTCGGGCCTCCTGGCGGACTCGGTGAGCGCGGACGAGCACTTCTCCGAAACGCGGCTGGACCACACCGCCCGCGGTCACATCCGCATCATCGGGGCTCCGGAGCCAGCCTCCGCCGGTGCTCGGAAGGGCACGGCCGACGGCGAGGACACCGGATTCGTAATCGCCCGTGAGGCGGACGCCAGGGGGCTGTATCGGCGCCCGGTGGGCAGCCGATGGGGTCGGCTCCGCCGTGAGGTGCTGCTGCCGGTGACCACCAGCCCCTTCGCGGAACTGTTCGTCCTGGTCTAGGTGCCGTTCGCGCTGCCGCTGCTCGGCTCGTGGATCCCGGGACGCAGCGCCGTGGGCACCGCGCTCCATGGCCAGGTCGACGGCTTCCGCGAGGCACTGGCGGAGATGACAGCCCAGGAGCTGGCTGGTGCCACTGAGCTCGGCACTCTGGCGGCCTCCTCCGAACCCGGGGGCAGGATGCTCCACCAGCGGCGCCTCGGGCACTCCTTCGGGGCTTCGGTGGGCACCGTGGTCAGCACCTCTGGCGGCTTCGCCGGTGGAGGCGGCGGAGTGAGGTGGGGCGGTCGGTGACCGCCCCACCCGGTCAGGCGTCCGCGCCGTCGTCCTCCGCGCCGGTGTCCTCCGCGCCGGTGTCCTCCCCACCAGACTCTTCAGAGTCATCAGAGAACTCGTAGCCGCTGCGGGAGACCTGCATCCAGTTGTCCCCGGCGATGCAGGTGATGGCGTCCTCGCCGACCGTGCAGGCCAGCCCCTCGACCTCGAGGACCTCGCCGTAGTTCAGCGTCGGCACCTCAGAAGACTCGAACTGGGGGTAGACGGGCCCCTCGTAGCCGTAGAGCCCCACGTCGGACTCCAGCAGGGACGGGTGGCGCTCACGGCCCTGGTCGTCCGGCTCGGGCTGAACGTCCTCGTCGAAACTCATGTAGCAGACCGCGGCCGGAGTCGCGGCCTGACCTGAACGCCCCAGGCTGCACGTGTGCCGGCCACTGGGAGTCTCGAACTGCCAGGCCCGGGCGCCGATGGCCTGGCTCTGCTCGTCCAGCGGCACCTCGAAGGCGTCCGGGTCCACCCGGTCCCCGCTGAGCTCCCCATCGAGGTGCTCATCCGCGGCCTGGTCCTCCTCGGGCTCCTCCTCCGCACCGTCGTCGGCAGCGTCTTCGGCACCGTCGTCGGCGCCGTCCTCGGAGGTGTCGGCGCCGTCGTCGTCGCCGGAGCCGCCGTCTGGGGCGTCCTGGCCGTCGGTCTCCTCCTGTGCGGCGCCGTTCTCCTCGGTCTCGCCCTCGGAGTCATCGGCCACCGCGCAGGAAGCCAGCGCCAGTGCTCCGATGCCCAGCACGCCCACCAGAGCCTGCTTCGTCCTGATCAACGCCATCGCGCCCCCTTGTCCGTTCGATCGGTCCTCGTCAGCCACATGCTACTGCCCTCTGCCGCCCCAGGGGGAGAGGGTGCCGGTGCCGCGTCAGCGCGTCGGCGCCCGCAGACAGACGGATCCCCGGATGTCAGGCGTGCTGCCTGACTCCCGGGGATCCGTCGTATGAGCAGATCAGGTGACCTGCGAGAAGCGGTCCTCAGACCGCGACCATCACTTGAGGGTGACGGTGGCGCCGGCGCCCTCCAGGGCCTCCTTGGCCTTCTCAGCGGCCTCCTTGTCGACACCCTCGACGACAGCCTTGGGGGCGCCGTCGACCAGCTCCTTGGCCTCCTTCAGGCCGAGGGAGGTCAGACCGCGCACCTCCTTGATGACGCCGATCTTCTTGTCGCCAGCGGCCTCGAGGATGACGTCGAACTCGGTCTGCTCCTCAGCAGCCTCGCCCTCGCCACCACCGGCGGCCGGGGCCGCACCGGCGACGGCCACCGGAGCGGCGGCGGTCACGTCAAAGGTCTCCTCGAACTGCTTCACGAACTCGGAGAGCTCGATGAGGGACATCTCCTTGAACTGCTCGATCAGCTCGTCGTTGCTCAGCTTCGCCATGGTTGGCGCTCCTTCTCTGTCTTGGCGTGCCGCGCCGTCGGTCCGACGACGTCGACACATGCGGATCTTGGTGGTCACCACCGCTCCTGCGGAGCGATGTGGCAAGGCCCCCGGTACGCCTCCGGGACCTCACCGTCGTGTCACTCGGCTCAGGCGGCCTCTTCCTGCTTGGCCCGCAGCGCGTCGGCTGCCCGTGCGATCTTGGAGATCGGGGCCTGGAAGGTGGCAGCAGCCTTGGTCTGGGCGCCGATGAGCGCCCCGGCCAGCTTGCCGAGCAGAACCTCACGGGATTCAAGATCCGCGAGCTTCTTCACGCCCTCCTCATCGAGAGCGGCGCCATCCATGTAGCCGCCCTTGACGATGAGCTGAGGGTTGTCCTTGGCAAAGTCACGCAGCGCCTTGGCCACGTCCACGGGGTCCCCGTGGACGAAGGCGATCGCGGACGGACCGGACATCTTGCCCTCAAAGGCGTCGACGCCGGCTTCCTTGGCCGCGATCTCGGTGAGCGTGTTCTTCACCACGGCGTAGTTCGCGTTCTCCCGCACGGACCGCCGCAGAGTCTGCAGCTGGCCCACGGAGAGGCCGCGGTATTCCGTGAGCACTGCGGCGTTGGAGCTGCGGAACTGCTCCGCGAGCTCGGCAACGGCGGCAGCCTTCTCAGGATTCGCCATGGCACTCCTTCCGATCAATCGAGCCGGCCAGGTCCTTCCAGAGGTCCAGGGCATGAAAAAAGCCCCGGTGCGCAGGCACGGGGCTCTGATGACTCCCAGCAGAGACGCCGTGAGAACACGGGCCTCCCGATGGGGAGATCGGCTCGAGGTGCACCTGCGCAGGTCGCCCGGAAGGGTCTTTACAGTTGCGCCGCACATCGAGCATGCTGCTCGACGACCGTGGAGCTCAGTGCCACTGCTCTCCACACGACGACAACGACCGGCGGTCTTTGGTCAGCGTTCATATTACACAGCCGACGGCGCCGGAGCAAAACGGGCCCCGACGGCGCCGCACGCGCGAGGAGCGGTCCCTCTCCGTCGGGAGAGGGACCGCTCCTCAGCAGGTGGGCGGCAGGCGCTCAGCCGCGGCGACGCACCAGGCGGGCCCGGTGGGCGAACGCCATGAGCGCGGCACCCAGTGCCAGGAAGGCCCCGGCGATCGTCCCGGCGGTGCGGGCCTCGACGCCGGTCTCCGCCAGCTTCTCGCCGGAGGACTCGGCCGGGGCCTCGGTCTTCGTGTCAGCCGTCGAGACGACCTCCTCCTCCGTGGAGTCCTCGACGGTGACCGTCACGCCCTCATCGGAGAGTTCGACGTCGATGCCGGCAGCGGTGTCCTCGGCGGCATCGTCGTCGTCACCCTCCTCGGAGACGCCCTCCTCCGCGTCAGAGGTGGACTCGTCCTCGGCGACAGGCTCGTCACCGTCATCCTCGGAGGCAGACTCCTCGTCTCCCTCATCCTCGGACGACGCCGAGTCATCCTCATCCGACGGGGTCGACTCGTCGCCATCCGACGGGGACTCATCCTCGTCCGGCGGGGTGACCTCACCTTCGTCCTCATCGTCCTCGTCATAGATCTCGACGTCCTCGTCGTTCGCGTTGCGCAGGAAGTCGGTGGGGACATAGAAGAGGAAGAAGTCGGTGGTGTCGAGAGCATCCGCGAGCTCAGGGCTCTCGACCATGATCCGCTGCCCGATGAGGTCGGGGTTCCGTCCCTCACCCACATCCTCCGGCGAGTCGGCATGAGCAAAGCGGATCAGCGTCCCGGCCGGGATGTAGGCCAGCACCTCGTCGTTGAGCCCCTCGGTGTAGGAGCCATAGACGGGTGCGCGGTCCGTGACCACCGCAAGGTTCCACAGGTCGCCGTCATACTCCGGGTCGTCCAGATCGACGGTGGGTGCCTCCGATTCCGTCGGCGTCGGCCGCGGGCCGTCGGAGACCGCGCTGTCATCGTCGACGGAGGTGATGTGGTCGGTGCGGATCGAGACAGACTCCACATCGAGCTCGCGCTCGAAGAGGTCGTCGGTGAGGGTGACGAACCCTCCGGCCTCGTCGACCCGCTCGAGGTCGCCGGTGAAGCGGACGATCGAACCCTCCGCGATGTAGGCGATCGGTTCACCCCACTCCCCGCCAGTCTCGAAGACCGGAGCCCGCTCCGTGACGACGAGGACGACCTCGTCCTGGTAGTCCGAGGCATCGCGCGGCGGGAACTCCAGGACCGGCACATCGGCGTCCGGCACGTCCGTCTCAGGAGCGTCCTCATCGGGTGCACCGTCGGCGACAGCGGCGACGTCCGAGGGAGAGAAGTACACGACTCCTACCCCGAAGTGCTCGGCGAAGATGCCGTCAGAGGAGGAGATCCTGGACCAGTCGTCATCCGCGTCGAGGTCACCCGAAGAGTGCTGCAGCACGCCGCCCTGGGCGACGTAGCCGATGACCTCGAGCTCTCCGTCCTCATCGATCACGTGCACGGGCGCAGGGTCAGCCGTGACCTGGAAGAACTCGTCCTCCTGGCCGGTCACGTCACGCGGTCCGACCGTGATGGTCGGCAGCTCGCCGGCATCTTCAGCGTCCGCGTCCTCACCGTCACCCTCTTCGGAGCCCGCACCCTCCTCCTCGGAGACGGGCTCGTCCCCCTCAGAGCCAGCGTCGTCCTCGTCGGAGACCGGTTCGTCGCCGTCTGCGGCGTCCTGGTCCCCACCCTCGGTCGCGTCCTGGCCGTCGTCGACGGTCTCGTCCTGAGTCTCCTCGACGACCTCTGCCGAGTCCGGCTCCTGCTCGGTGTCCGCGGAGACGGGCGCCATGCCCAGTCCCAGCATGCCGGCGGTCACCGCCGGGCCAGCGATCAGCGCCGCGGCCAGTCGCCCCTTCTTTGTGGTCAGTTCCTCGGTCATGAACCCCTCATGTCTCGGCCCGCACGCATGACGGCAGGCCTGTTCATCTGGTTGCTGATGCTGCTCGGCGTGGCCCGCAGGCCGCCGCGCCCTGGGCGCAGGACACCGAGGCGCCTCCATGCGTCGCCCCACCTCTCAGACGACGGAGACTCCTGTGACAGTAGCGAAGCGTTCAGGAGGATTCAAGGTTTTGTCAGGATTCTTTCCAGCGACGCAGGTCAGCGACTGAAGCGCACCACCCCCGAGCACACCTCTCGGGAGGCGGAGCCCCGGCGGAGTCGGCCACCGTCAGTCGTGGTGGCGGATCCGCGTCATGGCACATATACGCCACACTGTTCCTCTTCTCAACGAGACGTGCGGCGCAGAGCATGGTGATCACCTGTCACTCGACCAGGAGAACATCTGTGATCACTCCATCCATGACCACCCGTGCGGCGGCGATGCTCGCCGCGGGTGCGCTGACTCTGACCCTCGCCCCCGCGGCGAGCGCTACACCCGGTGCCGGCGACGTCGTCGTCCCCGCATCCCCCCACGCCGCACACCCCGACGCCGGAGAGCTGGGCGCCCATCTTCTCGACCAGGACCTCGAGTGGGAAGACTGCACGTTCCCCAGCGTCGCCCCCGAGACGGAGGCCGCACTGCAGGAGATCGAGGGACTCGCCTGCGCCGACGTCACCGTCCCCCGCGACTGGCACGACCCCACCGACGGCGAGACGCTGACCGTTCGCGTGTCGGTCACCGACACCGCCGACCCCGACCTCTCCCAGGGAATCGCCCTCGTCAACCCGGGCGGACCCGGCGGCTCGGGCCTGCCCTGGGGAGCCGCGATGGCCATGCGCTCACCCGAGCTGGCCGAGCAGTTCAACTTCGTCGGCTTCGACCCGCGCGGAGTCGGCGAATCCACACAGCTCATCTGCGAGTATCAGCCGGACGCCTCCCATGACGCCTGGGAGGACTCCGCCGCCGCAGTGGACGGCTGCCTGGAGAATCCGCTGACCCCGTTCATCACCACCGAGCAGACCGCCTATGACATGGACTTCATCCGAGCCCTGCTCGGTGAGGACCAGATCAGCTACGTGGGCTACTCGTACGGCACCTGGCTGGGCAGTTGGTACCAGACGCTCTTCCCCAGCCACTCCCACAGGTTCCTGCTCGACTCCGCCACGGACCTGACCCGGAAGTCCCTGCAGGAGACCTGGGACCTCCAGCCGCGCAGCCGGGACCGGCAGTTCCAGGACATGCTGCTGCCCTACATGGCCCGCAACCACGACACCTACCAGCTCGGCGAGGACCCGATGGAGATCCGCCGCGCCTGGGAGAACGCCGGCGGCACCCGTGACCCGCTGGGTGCGCTGATCACCGCGCAGATCGTCATCCCGGCCATGTACTCCACCGCCGGATACCCTGGTGCGGCAGACGCGATCGCCACGTTCATCGCGCTCGACGCCCCGGAGGCCGACGGCGCCGAGGAGCTCTCCGCGCAGCTGGAGGACTTCATCGCCTCCTCCGGCGGTGTGGCCGTCGACGAGGCAGAGGCTTCCGTCGTGCAGGCCCAGCTCTTCGAGAAGGCCCGCGAGGAGGTCCAGCGCCTGGTCGAGGTCGAACAGGCCGCCGTGACCGGGGAGACCGTCGCGTTCTCCGGAACGTTCAACGCGATCCGGTGCCAGGACGGCCAGTGGAACCAGTCCCAAGGCTATTGGAACGCCTGGGTGGCGGACCTGAACAACAAGGCTCCCTACATCGGCCCGCTCATGGGCGCCCCGCTGTGCGCCCACTGGCCGGCGGTCACTGAGAAGCCGAAGCCGCATCAGCGCACCCACCCGGACACGCTGATCCTCCAGGCCGAGTTCGACGCCGCCACCCCCTACGAGGCCGGTGAGCGCTCGGCGAAGATCATGCCCAACACCACGCTGATCAGCGTGAACAACGAGGGGACCCACGGGATCTTCCCCTATGGCACCACCTGCGTGGACGACCCGGTGGAGGCCTTCTTCCTGGAGGGCACCATGCCTCAGAACGTGGTCTGCGGGGCGCTTCCGCTGCCCGGCGAGGACCAGGCATACCAGGTCGGCGGGGACATCCATGAGGCCCAGCAGTCGGTGAAGGTCAAGATGCGCACCGACGCGGTCAAGGAGGCCAACCGGATGGTCCGCGAGATGCTGCTGGAGCAGCACCACGGCCAGTGACCCGGTGACCCCTCGCGTCGAGCCCCTCCCCGCCGTCGGCGGGGAGGGGCTCGCCCGCGTCTGACCGCTCCACACCGGGGCGGCCGACGTCGGGCCCAGCGAACTCAGGTCCTCAGGGAGAGGTCAGGCAGGGCTCAGACCAGCCAGCCGCGACGCGCGGCCTGCACCCCCAGCTGGAAGCGGGTCCGCGCCCCGGTGCGCTCCAGGAGGTCCTGGACCCTGCGGGAGAGCGTCCGCCGGCTGATCCCCAGCTCCCGGGCCATATGTTCATCGGTCAGTCCGGAGGCCATCAGCCGCAGCAGCTGCCGGGTCTGACCGTCGACGTCGTCCAGATGCGGGATGTCGTCGGCCACCCCGAGGGGCACCGACGTCGCCCAGATCGAGTCGAAGAGCCCGATCAGTGCGTCCAGCAGAGGCGAGGGGTGGACCACCACTCCGGTGACCCGTTCCTCCTCGTTGAGCACGATGAGCCCGAGATCGTCGTCCATGAGGCGCAGGCGCATCGGCACTGCGGCATGCACTCGGGCCTCTTCCCCCAGATCCACGGACTCCCCGATCGCCCGTCGGATGTCCGGGGCCGCGGCGGCGTCCTCGCCGTACACGGTCCGATACCGGATCCCGCGGGGCAGCATCTGCCGCTGGATGGGACACATCTCCCCCGCCGTCGAGGGCGAGTAGGGTCCACGGTCCAGGGAACGCACCTCATGCCGGACCGCCAGCTGCGAGGAGTCCGCCACCTGCGTCACCGCACTGCGGCCGTGCAGGACCTCCACGATCTCCGTGCCGGACTCGGTGGGTCGGTCCCACAGGGAGCCGAGCTGGTGCTCCAGGTGCAGCACTGCCTCCGCCTGACGGCGGTGCCTTCGAGCCACTGCCCGCAGGACCTGGCGCGGATCGTTGAGCAGCCAGACGCCGTCGTCCCCCGACTCCCCCAGCAGCCCTGCCGCCGCCAGTTCGGCGCGCACGGGTTCCGGCGGGATGACCCGGCGGCTCCCCTGAGCGAGCAGCGTCAGATAGGCCTCCGCCGCCTCCCCGGAGAGGCCCAGCCGATGCAGCTGGTGAGCGTCCATCGTCGAGGCCACGGCCGGGGACTGGCTGGGCGACGTGCTGGGCGACATGCTGGATTCTGGCGTGGCCGGTGCGGCAGTGTCCATGAGGCGCGCTCCTCTCCGTTCCCCTCGGCGAGCTCCCGGGCCACGTTACCGGAGCGTCAGGGAGATCCTCGTCACAGGGTCAGCACCACGGGAGGTACGCTCGACTCTGACATCGATGGGACGGCCGATCGGCCGCCGCGGAGGAGGAGCGCCTGTGCTCGATGACCTGGAGCGACGCATCGCCGAGGCCCTGCAGATCGACCCGCGGGCCAGCTGGCGACGCATCGCCCGGGTCCTGGGCGAGCACGAACGGCTCATCACCCGCCGGGGCACTGCGCTGCTGGAGTCGCGCGGCGCCGTGGTCGCCGGGGTCCGTCACGAGGGGTCGAGCACCTTGGTCCGCGGCATCTGCCACCCCGGCGCCCGACTCACCGCCGCTGAAGCCCTGGCCCTTCGTCCCGACTCGACCTTCACCTATGTGCTCTCCGGCGCCTTCGACGTCGTCGCCGAGATCCACCGGCGCCCCCGCTCCCCGGCGTACTCCCTGGACGCTTCCATCACGCCGGGGCTCGCGCGGGCCGAGACGCTGCCCATCCTGAGGTACTTCCGCACCATCCGCGGGTGGCGGCTGGGAGTCCTGACCGAGGCTGAGTCCCGAGCGCTGACCCGCGGCCCCTCGGAGACGTTCCCCGACAGCGAGACCCCGGAGCCCGACTCGCCGGTGGACCTGGCGATCATCGACGCACTGGAGGGCGACGCCCGGATGAGCCTGGACGAGATGGCCCGCCGCGCGGGAGTGTCCGAGTCCACGGTCCGCCGGCGTCTGGACCTCCTCCAGGAGAAGAACCAGGTCAGCATCCGCGCCCTGGTGGAGCCGGCGGAAGCCGGGCTGCACACCGAAGCCCTCCTGTGGATGCGCGTGGCGCCGCACCGGATCCACCAGGTGGCCACCGCCGTGGCAGCAGAACGGAGCGCCCGATACGTGGCCGTCGTCGCCGGGAGCTGCCAGCTCATGGCCGATGTGACCGTGCCCGACCCGGCGGCGCTGTACCGGCTCCTCACCGAGAGCACCTGGGCCAGCCATGTGGAGGCCCTCGACGTGTCGATGGTCGCCGGCGCCCGGAAGCGCGGAGGTCAGCTGCTGAGCATGCCAGGGGCAACCGAGGACCAGCCCGTGGCCCGCTCATAGGCCCAGGCGCACTCCAGCAGCCACGGATCCCGCAGGTGGTCCGCACTCAGCTGGATCCCCGTGGGGAGGCCGCCCGGGTCGAAACCGGCCGGCAGGGCGATGGTCGGCACACCGGCCGCGGAGAGGACGGACGCGGAGCGCATCCACTCCAGATAGGTGGACATGGGGCGGTCGTCGACCGTCGAGGGCCACCGCTGGGAGCCCTCAAAGGGCGTCAGCTGAGCCCCGGGGCTGAGCAGCAGGTCCACCTCGCTGAAGCAGGCGCGGGTCGCCCGACGCAGATCGGCCAACAGGGCGCGCGCGCCCAGGATCCGCTCGGCGGAGAGCGCCAGGCCCTCCTCCACGTTCCACACCACCTCTGGCTTGATCTGCGCGCGATGCTCGCGCACCAGCCCACCGAGCGCGCCGGCGAAGTCGAGGGCGCGCACCACATGGAAGACCTCGTCGGCGGCGGAGAAGTCATGGCGGGACTCCACGACCTCGGCCCCCAGCTCCTCGAAGACCGCCACGGCACGGTCCAGCGCCTCCCGCATGGCCGGCTCCACCGGGATGTCCGCCCCGTGGTCCACGGTGACGCCGATCCGCACACCGCGCAGGTCCTGGGTGTGCGGCTCCCGACCGGTGAGGGCGAACCGCTCGGGCGTCAGGAAGGGAGTACCGGGAAGCTCCGGGGTGCCGGCGACGGCGGCGCGCATGAACAGCGCGATGTCCTCCACGGTCCTGGCCATCGGTCCGCTGCGGCCCAACCAGGACTCGACGCTGTGAGGCGGGGTGCCGGGCAGCAGGCCGTGAGACGGGCGGAAGCCGACGATGTTGCACCAGCAGGCCGGGTTGCGCAGGGAGCCGCCCATGTCGCTGCCTTCGCCCAGCGGCTGGCACCGGGACGCGACGGCGGCGGCCACTCCGCCGGAGGAGCCCCCGGCGCTGCGGGTGGGGTCATAGGGGTTGCCGGTGGCGCCGAAGACCTCATTGAAGGTGTGGGAGCCGGCGGCGAACTCGGGCACGTTGCTCTTGCCGGAGGAGACCACGCCGGCCGCACGGAGACGCGCGACGAGCGGGTCGTCACGCTCGGGGACGTTCTCGGCGAACAGCGGCGACCCATGGGTGGTGCGCATGCCGGCGACGTCGTGAGTGTCCTTATGCGTCATGGGCAGACCGTGGAGCAGGCCGGTCGGCCGTCCTGCCGCCCGCCGCTCGTCGGCGTCCAGGGCCTCCCGCCGCGCTCTCTCCGGGTCCAGGGTGACCACGGCGTTGAGCTGTGGATTCACCGCCTCGATCCGGCGCAGATGCGCCTCGGTCAGCTCGCGGGCGCTCAGCTCCCCCCGCGTGGTCCGGCGGACCAGCTCGGTCGCGGACAGCTCCAGCAGCTCGTCCATGGTTCGTTCCTCCCTCAGCGAGGCGCCCGGCCCGGGACGGGGCTCATGGCGTCGAGTGTGTCCTTGACCACCACGGTGACGCACAACTCCGCCCACCGCGACCCCTGCCGGAATGAGACACGACCTGCGTCGCATTCCGTCCACCCTTGCCTGGGCCAGTGATCCTTCTCACACTCGAGGCATACCCCATGGACGGGGCACCGCAGAGTCCGGCACCGACGCCGCCCCGGCACGCTCCGTCCGACATCCGAAGGAGGGCCTTCCGTGATCTCCCCGATGCACACCGTGGCCACCGCCGACATCTCCGCGGTGGCGCACTCACCCTGGCTCTGGGGCAGCGCCCTGGTCATCTTCGGCATCATCGCCGTGCAGTCCTGGATCTATCTGCGGGCCGCCAAGACGGCCGGAGACGGCGTGGGCCTCTCTCGGCAGGATCTCAACCGTGCCTTCCGCTCCGGCGCCGCCGCCTCCGTGGGACCGTCGCTGGCCGTAGTGCTCGTGGCGATCGCCCTGCTCACCCTGTTCGGCACTCCCGCCGTGCTGATGAGGATCGGCCTGGTCGGCTCCGCCGCCACGGAGACCGCCTCGGCCACCATCGCCGCCTCCACGATGGGGGCAGACCTCGGCGGCGCGGGCTGGACCCAGGACGTCTTCGTCGTGGCCTTCTTCGTGATGTGCGTCTCCGGCAGCGCCTGGATGCTGTTCACCCTGATCCTCACCCCCGTGCTCTCCCGAGGCAGCAAGAAGCTGAGCTCCATCAGCCCCCGCGCCATGCGGATCATTCCGGGTGCGGCCCTGCTGGGCGCGTTCCTGGCCATCGCCGTCACCGAGGTGCCGAAGTCGTCCATGCACGTCGTCGCCATGGCGGTCTCCGGCGCGGCGATGGCCCTCATGCTGCTGATCGCCCGCCGATGGTCCGTCGGCTGGCTCAAGGAATGGGCCCTCGGCCTGGCCATCCTCGTCGCACTCGGCGTCGTCTACCTCACCCACCACGGCATCCTCGGCTGAGCGCCCCGACTCCGGCCGCCGGCACCCTCCACTTCCCTGACAGAGAGGCCACCATGAGCACTGCAGACCAGTCCATGCTTCACTTCGAGAGGACCACCGCACGGTGGGGTCGGCTCACGATGGGCGCCGGCCTGGTCGTCTCCCTCGCCGCCCCCATGCTGCTGCTCAGCCTGGGCGACTTCTCCATCACCGGCGGCCAGCTGATGACCGCCTACCTGGCCGTCGCCGCCGTGTTCCTGGCCTTCGCGATCATCGAGCCCATCACGTACTTCCCGATCCTCGGTCAGGCCGCCATGTACCAGGCCTTCATGATCGGCAACATCTCCAACAAGCTGCTGCCCGCCGCCGTCGTCGCGCAGAACCGCATCGACGTGCGGCCCGGCAGCAGGCACGGCGACCTCGCGGCCGTGGCCGCCATCTGCGGCGCGGCCAGCGTCCACATCGTCTCTCTGCTGCTGTTCGTCGGCCTCTTCGGCACCTGGCTGCTGCGCGTGATCCCCGAGTCGGTCATGGAGGTCACCCAGCTCTACATCCTGCCCTCGATCCTGGGCGCCGTGGTGGTGCAGGCCGTGGTGACGGTGCGCCAGGCACGCAGCACGGCCTTCGCCCTGATCATCGCCTGCCTGGTCATCCTCGTGGCGGTCCCTCTGGCACCGGCCATCGGACCCTACGGTGTGGCCATCACGGTGCTCCTCACCGTCGTGGCCTCCTGGGTCTTCCGAGGAACGGCTCCCGCACAGGAGGATGGACCCGAGCCCGCCGCCGCCGAAGACGGCGAGCTCCCGGAGGGTGCCCGCAGCCCGCAGTGACGTCCTCACGGCGCTTCGACACCTGCACCGCGCACCTGACCACCCACCTGACCGCCCTTCCCACCGCCCATCCCAGGAGGACCGCCCCATGACCGAGAACCCCGCCCCCACGCTGGCCGGCTTCGCCCTCGCCGCCGCCGAGCGGACGCAGATGCACCAGCTGTACCGCACGCTGCACGCCGAGCCGGAGCTGAGCATGCAGGAGCACCGCACCGCCGCGCGGATCGAAGGCATCCTCGGCGACCTCGGGGTGGAGCACTTCCGCTGCGGCGGCACCGGTGTGGTGGGCATCCTGCGCAACGGCGCAGGCCCGGTGGTGGCCTTCCGCGCCGACACCGACGGCCTGCCCATCGAGGAGCAGACGGGTCTGGAGTACGCCTCCACGGCACGCGGAGTCCTGCCCGACGGGACGGAGGTGCCGGTGATGCACGGCTGCGGGCACGACACGCACGTCGCCGCGCTGATCACCGCGGCCCGCCTGCTGGTGCGCGAGCGGCAGCGCTGGTCCGGAACCGTGGTGCTGATCTTCCAACCCGGAGAGGAGACCGCCGCCGGGGCCCGGGCGATGGTGGACGACGGACTGTGGGACCGCGCTCCCCGTCCGGAGGTGGTGCTCGGCCAGCACGTCTCACCGGCGAAGGCGGGCACCGTCCTGCTCAGCCGAGGACCGGCCATGGCCATGGCCGACTCGTTGCGAGTGCGGGTGCTGGGCCGGCAGACCCACGGATCCCAGCCGGAGAACGGTCGGGACCCGATCGTCGCGGCGGCCGCCATGGTGACCCGGCTGCAGACCATCGTCTCCCGGGAGCTGGCTCCCCAGGATCCCGCCGTCGTCACCGTGGGCACCTTCCATGCGGGGCTGAAGGAGAACATCATCCCGGCCGAGGCGGAGTTCACGATCAACGTCCGCACGCTCTCCGGAGAGGTCCGTCAGAAGGTGCTGTCGTCGATCCGTCGGATCATCGGTGCCGAGGCGCTGGCTGCCGACCTTGAGGAGCCGGAGATCAGCGAGATCTACGACTTCCCGCTGAACCACAACGACGAAGACCAGGCCACGACTCTGCTGTCCGTGCTGGGCTCGGCTCTGGGCGAGGAGGCCGTGACCGAGACCGGCCCGAAGATGGGCTCCGAAGACTTCGGCTGGCTGGGCGAGTCCATCGGCGTTCCGTCGGTCTTCTGGTTCTTCGGCGGGACCGCCGACGGCGACCCCGAGGGCCCCACCAACCACTCCCCCTTCTTCGGGCCCGTCCTGGAGCCGACCCTGGGCACCGGGGTGACCGCCGCACTGGCCGGGTTGCTCCACTGGGTGGGCGTCAAGGACTGACGGAGCCCCGCGGACACAGGAAGACGCAGCAGACAGACACAGCCCCAGACACAGCCCCAGACACAGCAGAGCCCCGATGCACCGGGTGCATCGGGGCTCTGCTGTGTCAGTGTGCTGCGTGGGTGCTGAACCTCAGCGGCTCAGCGGAGCGACGAAGATGCTCAGGCGTCGACGACGACCTTGGTGACGTTCGGGTCCACCTGGATGCCCGGACCGAAGGTGGTCGAGATGGTGGCCTTCTGGATGTACCGGCCCTTCGACGCCGACGGCTTCAGACGCAGGATCTCGTCCAGCGCGGCGGCGTAGTTCTCGGCCAGCTGCTTCTCGTCGAAGCTGGTCTTGCCGATGATGAAGTGCAGGTTGGAGTGCTTGTCGACACGGAAGTCGATCTTGCCGCCCTTGATGTCGGCCACGGCCTTGGCGACGTCGGGGGTGACGGTGCCGGTCTTCGGGTTCGGCATGAGGTTGCGCGGACCCAGGATCTTGCCCAGACGACCGACCTTGCCCATCATGTCGGGCGAGGCGACGGCGGCGTCGAAGTCGGTCCAGCCGTCGGCGACCTTGGCGATGAGCTCGTCGGCGCCGACGTGGTCAGCACCGGCCTCCTCGGCCTTGGCGGCGTTGTCACCCTGGGTGAAGACCACCACGCGGGCGGTCTTGCCGGTGCCGTGCGGCAGGTTGACGGTGCCGCGCACCATCTGGTCGGCCTTGCGGGGATCGACGCTGAGCCGGAAGACGACCTCCACGGTCGTGTCCTTCTTCGACGGGTTGGTCGACTTGGCCAGGGACACGGCCTCGGCGGGCGAGTAGACGGTGTCCTCGCCGATCTTCTCGAGAGCGGCCTTGTATGCTTTGCTGCGCTGTGCCATCTGCGATGTTCTCCTTAGCAGGTGTGGTGTGACGGGCCGCGCCCGGCCCTTTCCCACGATGTTCTGTTCAGCCGGAAGGCCGGTGTCAGCCGTCGACGGTGATGCCCATGGAACGGGCGGTGCCGGCGACGATCTTGGAGGCGGCCGCCAGGTCGTTGGCGTTGAGGTCCTCCATCTTGGTCTGCGCGATCTCCTCCACCTGAGCCTGGGTCAGCTTGCCGACCTTCTCGGTGTGCGGCACGCCGGAGCCCTTGGCCACACCGGCGGCCTTCTTGATCAGCTCGGCGGCCGGCGGAGTCTTGGTGATGAAGGTGAAGGAGCGGTCCTCGTAGACCGTGATCTCCACGGGCACCACATTGCCGCGCTGCGACTCGGTCGCGGCGTTGTAGGCCTTGCAGAACTCCATGATGTTGACACCGTGCTGACCGAGCGCAGGGCCGATCGGCGGGGCCGGGTTGGCGGCGCCTGCCTGGATCTGCAGCTTGATCAGGCCGGCGACTTTCTTCTTCGGGGCCATGTGAAGCGTCCTTACATGTCGTACGTGTCCCTGCCGCCACAGGAATGTGGACGGAGGGGTTGGTCACCATGGCGGCGATGACCGGCTCGACGCCGCGGACCAAAGCAATCCGCGACGTCGAAAGTCTGTGAAGTTGTGGCGACCCCGCTCGGCGAGGAGCCGGGAACCTCAGTAGATCTTGTCGACCTGGTTGAAGTTCAGGGTCACCGGGGTCTCCCGCTCGAAGATCGAGACGAGGACCACCAGCTGGCGGCTGTCGGGGTGGATCTCGGAGATCGATGCCGGCAGGGTCGCGAACGGACCGTCGTTGACCGTGACGGACTCGCCGATCTCGAAGTCGACGGTGACGTTCTGCGCCGGAGCGGCGGCCTCGGCGGCCGAGTCCTCGGAGTCGCCCTCGATCCGCTTCGGGGCGTCCGGCTTGCCGAGGCGGTGCTCGGCCAGCATGTCGAAGACCTCGTCGAGGGTCAGCGGGTGCGGGTCGTGGGCGTTGCCCACGAAGCCGGTCACACCGGGAGTGTGGCGCACCACGCCCCAGGAGGCGTCTGTGAGCTCCATGCGGACCACCACGTAGCCCGGGATGCGGACCCGGTTGACGATCTTGCGCTGGGTGCCCTTGATCTCGACGACCTCCTCCATGGGGACGTCGATCTCGTAGATGAAGTCCTCCATGTCCTGGGTCTGGATGCGGGTCTCCAGGTTGGACTTCACACGCTTCTCGTAGCCGGCGTAGGTGTGCACGACGTACCAGTCGCCCAGCTGACGACGCAGCTTGCCACGCAGCTCGTCGGCGCGCTCCTCGTAGGACTTCTCCTCCTCGGGAGCGTCCTCCGCCGGAGCCTCGTCAGCCGCAGCCTCCTCAGCCGGAGCCTCAGCGTCGGCCTCCTCAGCCTCTGCGGCAGGAGCCTCGGCGTCAGCCTCCTCGACGGCGACGTCGTCGTCAGCCTCGACGGCCTCGACCGCCGCCTCCTCGGCCTCAGCCTCGGTGTGCTGCGAAAGTTCCTGGTCAGACACTGTTCTCCTGCTTTCCGTGGTGCTCGCCGCGGCCCGTCCTGGCGACGGATGCCTCGGTCGCTTCGTCTCTCACGTCATCGCTCGCCCGGCCGACGTCGGCGACGTCAGCTCATTCGCCGGCGCCGTCACCCTCGACCGGGACGTCTGCGGGAAGCTCCGTGGAGCCGTCACCGAAGATCCACTCCGCGCCGTTGCTGAACACCCAGTCCAGCCCGGAGACGATCAGGATCACGATGATCACGAAGACCAGGACGACCAGCGTGTAGTTGGTCAGTTCGCGACGAGTCGGGACGACGACCTTCTTGAGCTCGTCGACGACCTGCCGCAGGAACAGCCACACCTTCCCGAAGGGACCCTTCGGATCGCCTCCGTCAGGCGTCGACCCCTGCACATCAGTGGAAGGCGTCTGGGTCACGGAGGGCTCCATCTGGTCGAAGGGACGCGTGTGATCGATGCTGTATGCCTGAGCGGCCGTGTCGACGACGCTCAGCGCAGGGCAGACAGGACTCGAACCTGCAACCTACGGTTTTGGAGACCGTTGCGCTACCAATTGCGCCACTGCCCTTCGGGTCACGGCGGACCTGACCTGACCATTCTCCCATCGAACCACCGGGCCGCAAACTGCGGAACAGGGGACCTCGACGGGCACGGCCGTGCCAGGTGCACAAGACACCGATGGACAAGTTTACGGGCATACCGCCTGCCACGGCAAACCGAGCGCCTCGGCCCTGACCCGCGGCGGCGCGCTGCCGGTAGTGTGGTGACCCGCAGGCGCCCTGCCTGCCCGTCAGTGTCGACACCGTCCACGCTCGCGACAGACAAGGAAACCCGATGACCGCTCCGTCCTCCCGCGTCTCCGACCGCATCGGCTCGATCGCCGAGTCCGCCACTCTTGCCGTCGACGCCAAGGCGAAGGCCCTCAAGGCAGCCGGAGAGGACGTGATCGGGTTCGGCGCCGGGGAGCCGGACTTCCCGACTCCAGGCTACATCGTGGACGCCGCCGTCCAGGCGGCCTCCGAGCCGCGGTTCCACCGGTACTCCCCGGCCGCCGGGCTGCCGGAGCTGCGCCAGGCGCTGGCGGAGAAGACCACCCGGGACTCCGGCTTCGCCGTGGAGCCCGGTCAGGTGCTGGTGACCAACGGCGGCAAGCAGGCCGTCTACAACACCTTCGCCACGCTGCTGAACCCCGGCGACGAGGTCATCGTGCCGACGCCGTACTGGACCACCTACCCGGAAGCCATCAGGCTCGCCGGCGGCGTGCCCCGCGAGGTCTTCGCGGGCCCCGAGCAGGGCTACCAGGTGACCGTCGAGCAGCTGGAGGCCGCGCTGACCGAACGCACCAAGGTGCTGCTGTTCGTCTCGCCGTCGAACCCCACCGGGGCCGTCCACTCCCCCGAGGCCACCGAGGAGATCGGCCGCTGGGCCGCGCAGAAGGGCCTGTGGGTCGTCACCGACGAGATCTACGAGCACCTCACCTACGACGGCGTCCCCTTCACCTCCATCGCCTCCCTGCCCGAGCTGGCCGACCAGGTGGTCGTGCTCAACGGCGTCGCCAAGACCTATGCGATGACCGGCTGGCGCGTCGGATGGATGGTCGGCCCCGCCGACGTCATCAAGGCCGCGGCGAACCTGCAGTCGCATGCCACCTCCAACGTCGCCAACGTCTCCCAGATGGCCGCCCTCGCCGCGGTGACCGGGCCTCTGGACGCCGTGGAGGAGATGAAGGTCGCCTTCGACCGGCGCCGCCGCGCCATGGTGGAGGGCCTCAACGCGGTGGCCGGCTTCTCCTGCCCGACCCCGCAGGGCGCCTTCTACGCCTATGTGGACGTCCGGGACGCGCTGGCGGACGGTGCACGGCCGGCGGAGGTCGCCGGACGCACCCCCACGACCTCTGCCGAGCTGGCCGAGCTGATCCTCGAGGAGGCGAAGGTCGCCGTCGTGCCGGGCGAGGCCTTCGGGCCCAGTGGGTACCTGCGCCTGTCCTACGCCCTGGGCGACGACGACCTCGCCCGCGGCCTGGAGCGGATCCAGCGCCTGCTCGGCACCGCTTGAGCACCCCCCCGGTCCTGTGCCAGCGGCGCCAGCGGTGCCGGTGGAACGCACAGGACGCCCGCGGGGCTCACCGCCGTCGCCGCCGCATGTGAGCGTCGCGGGCATCACACCATAGACTGGAGACATCCACCTGCCGAGGGCGCCAGGTCATTCACCACTGATCACACCAGGAAAGGGATGAGCTGAACCATGCGCATCGGACTCCTCACCTCAGGCGGAGACTGCCCCGGCCTCAACGCCGTCATCCGGTCAGCCGTGCTGCACGGCATCAAGAGCTACGGCGACGAGTTCGTCGGCTTCCGCGGCGGCTGGCGCGGGCTCATCGAGGGTGACTACATGGAGCTGGGCCGCCAGGACGTCCGGGGCCTGGCGCGCGACGGCGGCACGATCCTGGGCACCTCCCGCACCCACCCGTACAACCACCCGCAGGGCGGCCCGGAGAACATCCGGAAGATGATGCGCCGCCATGACATCGACGCGGTCATCGCGATCGGCGGCGAGGGCACCCTGGCCGGCGCGCGCCGACTGGCCGCCGACGGTCTCCCGGTGGTGGGCGTGCCCAAGACCATCGACAACGACCTGAAGGCCACCGACTACACCTTCGGCTTCGACACCGCGATCTCCATCGCCACCGACGCGATGGACCGACTGCGCACCACCGGCGAGTCCCACCACCGCTGCATGGTGGCCGAGGTCATGGGTCGCCACGTCGGCTGGATCGCACTGCATTCGGGCATGGCCGCCGGTGCGCACGCGATCCTCATCCCGGAGCAGAAGGTCAGCCTGGACCAGGTCAACGAATGGGTCGAGCAGGTCCACTCGCGGGGACGCTCGCCGCTGGTAGTCGTCGCCGAGGGCTTCATCCCCGAAGGCGCCGAGGAAGCCTTGGCCGGCAAGGGCCAGGAGGCCGACGGGCGCCCGCGCCTGGGCGGCATCGGAGAGTGGCTCACCCATCAGATCGAGGAGACCACCGGCATCGAGACCCGCAACACCACGCTGGGACACATCCAGCGCGGCGGGAACCCCACCGGCTACGACCGGGTGCTCGCCACCCGCTTCGGCATGAAGGCCCTGGACCTCGTCCACGAGGAGGCCTGGGGACATATGGCCGCGCTGCGGGGCACCGAGATCGTGAAGGTGGACCTCGCCGACGCCCTCGACGGACTCAAGGAGGTCCCGCAGTCCCGCTACGAGGAGGCGAAGATCCTCTTCGGCCGCTGAGCCGGCCGGCGAGCACCGGCTGACGAGCACCGGCTGACGAGCACCGGCCGGCGAGCACCGGTCCTGATCAGTGTCGGCCCTGGCGGCGCGTAGAGTGGCGTGCATGTCCCTGACCGAGCAGACCCGGCAGATCGTCAAGCTGGCCTGGTGCCGCATCCTGGACCTCGAGGACACCGACCTCGACCTCGGCGACCCCCGGGTGCGGGTGGAGGCCGTGGCCGAGGACGCCGCGGCGGTGACGTTCGTCCGGCTGTTCGACCGCACCGTGATCTTCGGACCCGCCGAGGTCATCGGCGAGGCCCGCCGGTACAGCGATGCGGAGCTGGCCCGGGAGCGCACACTGCTGTCTCTGGTGCGCGCACATCATTCCGGCGCCCGAGCGCTGGGTGCCGCCCACCTGCTCTACTGCGAGGAGCCTCCGCAGATCAGACCGCGCGCCGACGTCGCCGTCTCCTTCGAGCCGGAGCATGTCACCGGGCTCATGGCCGCCTCCCCGGCCGACGACGTCGCCGCCTCTGGGCTCGCGGAGGCCGGCTGGGCGGCCGCCCTGGTGGAGGACCGGCCTTCGTCCGCTCCCGGTGCACCGGGACACAGCGAGGGCTCTGCCGCGGCCGACTCCCGGGAGCAGGTGCTGGCCGCCGCGGGCCGGGAGGTCTGGCAGCAGATGATCGCTCAGCTGGGCGTGCTCACCCACCCGGCCCACCGCGGGTCCGGCCACGGGCGCTACATCGCCTCCGTGGTGGTGGAGGAGGCGTTCGTCGACGGCCTCGTCCCGCAGTGGCGCGCCGCCCTGGACACGGAGGCCTCACATCGGGCCGCCATCCGGCTCGGCTTCAGCGAGGCCGGCTCCCAGACCACAGTCCTGCTGGACTGAGGCGACGCGCAGACTGGGTCCTGCCCGGACCCGGCCGCCGCCCGCGGTGTGTGGGTCTCAGCGGGGGCCGCGCAGGAAGTCGCCCTGCGGACGCCCGACCGTCTTGCCGGCGTCGGGCCGCACGATGAGCTCCTGGGCGGCGGCGTAGAAGGTCTGCACGGGCGCAGCGGCATCGCCGGCGCCCTCGCCGACGTCCTCGCCCTCGGCCTGCGACGTGTCACGCACCACCAGGCGGGCTTCGGGATCCACCCGGCGCTTGAGCAGCGCCAGAGCGATCGGACCCATCTCGTGGTGCCGGGCCACCGAGGTCACGGTGCCCACGGACCGCTCGGAGGACAGGCTCTCCGCGGTGGCGGCGTCCACGTCGGCCGGCGCCAGGACGGCGGATCCGGCCGCGGGCAGCGTGTGCTCGCTGCCGTCCAGGTGCAGGAACACCAGACGGCGCGGCGGGTGCCCCAGATTGTGCACCCGTGCGACCGTCTCCTGCCCGCGGTAGCAGCCCTTCTCCAGATGCACTGCGGTGCGGATCAGGTCGAGTTCGTGCGGGATGGCCTTCTCATCCACCTCGCTGGCCAGTCGAGGCCGCCAGGAGGCGATGCGCAGCGCCTCGGCGGCGAGCACGCCGGCCAGGCGCAGGCCCTGGACCTCCAGCGCGTCGACGACGTCGGTCAGCCGGGGGCGCTCCACCAGGGTCAGGTGCCAGGACCAGTCGGAGCCCGGGTGGTCGACCTCGTCGACGGCGGCGTAGCTGGCCGCACCGGGCCCCAGTCGCGGCCACGGATCCTCCCAGCGCACCGGCAGCTCCCCGGGGAGGCCCTGCGGCAGCGCCGTAGTGGAGCCGAGCACCGCCACCTCGCCGGTGCGGTCGGCGATCTCCACGCGCAGCATGAACTTCATGGACTCCAGCCAGGAGGCCAGCTGGGCGCCGTGGCCGCCCTCGGTGATCAGCCAGGCCGTCTCACCGTCGTCGACCACCGCGGCGTCATGCTCGATGCGCCCGGAGACGTCGAGCAGCAGCAGCTCGGTGGACTGCCCGGCAGGCAGCGACGCCACCTGCTGGGAGGACAGCGTGGTCAGCCAGGAGAGCCGGTCCGGCCCGGTGACGGTGACCACGGCTCGATGGGAGAGGTCCACGACGGCGCGACCCTGGTCCAGGGCGCGCTGCTCGCCGGTCGGGTCGCCGTAGTGGGCGGCGACGGCGGCGTCCACGCCTCCTGCGGCGACCGCGCCCTCACGGGCCAACAGCGGACTGGTGCTCTCGGTGCTCACGGGGATGCTCCTTCGGCGGGGTGATCAGTCGGCCGACTCGGCCGCCGTCGCCCGGCGATCCAGGATCGCGGAGGCGTGGGGCTCCATCTCGCCGTCGACGCCGCGGGTGTCCCAGCGCCAGAACAGCTGGCCGTTCACCAGGCCGAACATGCGAGTGGCCCCGCCGTATTCCGCAGCGTGCTCGCCGCGCATGACCGCGTCGGTCGCGATCTGCAGCTGCGGACCCTTGATCTGGCCGTAGTACAGCTCCGTGAGGCTGCCGGGGTGGGAGATCGTCGCCGTGATCGGGTAGGAGCCGTCGTCATTGACGAGGTCCTCCACCTCGGAGGCCGTCTTGTAGGCCGGCACCACGTCGGCAGGGCTCAGCCCGGGGCCGACGTCGGCGTCGGCGCGCGGACGGTCCAGGGACCAGAAGCCGGTCTCCACGCTCAGCGGGCGCAGCCGGGCGCCGGACTCATCGGTGAGCCAGGACACGGCACGGTACTCCACGAACTCCAGCCCCGAGTCCCGGAATGTGACGTGCTGGGTGAAGGTCGGGTCGGACTCCTCCCCTGAGCCGAGGCGGCCCTGCCCCTCCCAGCTGCCGAGCAGCCAGTACAGGGGAGCCAGCTCAGGGGTGAGGTCAGTGGGCAGCTCCATAGGTGCCAAGGGTCAGCGCTGCCCCTTGTACAGGCGAGACACGACGGTCCAGGAGATGCCGGCGATGACCAGCGTCGCCAGGATCAGCAGCCCGATGAAGAAGATCTCCAGGGCCAGCAGCGAGACGTTCTGCAGTGCGAATTCCATGCCGCAGAGTCTACCTCCGACGCCGGCCCCGTGCGCCGCGCCCGACCGCAGATGACCTGCGCCCCGTCCGACGCTCGTGGAGCCCGTGGAGCCCGTGGAGCCCGTGGAGCCCGTGGCGGCTTCAGACGAACAGCAGACGCTCGGTGAAGTAGACCAGAGCTCCCATGCCGGCGATCGGCGCCGCCCCCACCGCCATCGCGGACAGCGTGGCGGCCGGCGCCCCCTGAATGATCAGGAAACGGCGCATCGCCGCGATGAGCGCCCCCGCGACCAGACCCAGCAGCCCGGAGAACAGGAGGGTCAGCTCGCCCCAGAGCAGCGCCGTGCCCAGAGAGCCCGCGAAACCGCCGAGGAGCACCAGCGGCAGGGCGACGGCGTCTCGCACCGGCAGGCAGGCCATCAGCACGGACACGGCCAGGCTGATCCCCGCCAGCCCGACCACCGACAGGTCTCCCCCCGCGCCGGTGACGTCCAGCAGGGCCCAGTCCTCGAACAGCGCCAGCCCGGGCACCGCCAGCACGCCGAGGGCGTCCTCACCATCAGCGAGGCCGACCAGCTCGGCGGGATAGCGCAGGCCGGCCACCCATCCGGCCGCCGTCGTGGAGATCACCACACCCGCACTCGCCCCCAGGGTGGACTCCAACCGGTGGGGCCGGCCGGTGCCGCGCAACACCTGGATGACGAACACCGCCATGACCCCGAAGGCCAACGCCACCGAGGACCAGAAGAACAGGGACTCCACCTCGTTGACGATGGCCGCACCCAGGGCGGCGACGACGCCTGCCAGCAGGATGACCGCCGACAGCGAGCGCCGCGCCGTCACCCCCATGAGCTGGGGCCAGCCGAGGGCCAGGATCACGCAGATGGCGCAGACGACCGCGGTGAGCGCGGCGGTGCCCGCCCAGGAACCCGCCACCAGGGCGATCGCCGAGAGCAGGGCCGAGGCGGCCACCGGGAAGTACTTCACATCACGCCATCTTGCCAGAGGTGGCCCGCGGTCCTTCCGTGACGCGGCCCGCGGGCCGCTGACCAGCGGTGCCGATATACTCGTCGTCGTGCGGTCCCAGGCGCACGAGACGGCGACGTCATAGTCGGCGCCGATGACGCGCCGGCGGTCACACTGGGAGACGACTCACGCGAGGGAGGGACCCGGATGGCTCAGGTGCTGCTGCTCTCTGACGCCCCCGACGACGCCCTGCCCTCCCTGGAGCTGCTGACCCACCGGGTCCGCGTCTTCCCCGCCGAAGCCTCCTCCATCGTGCGGGCGCCGAACGCCGACATCACCCTGGTGGACGCCCGTCGCCAACTGGCCCACGCCCGCTCGCTGTGCCAGCTGGTGAAGTCCTCGATGCTGACCCCGATCATCGTCATCGTCTCCGAGGCCGGGCTGGCCACCCTCAACGAGTCCTGGCAGATCGACGACTTCGTGCTGGCCGACGCGAACCCCGGCGAGGTCGACGCCCGGATCCGGCTGGCCGCCGTCGAGGTCGAGGAGGAGGCCCCCACCGGAGAGATCCGCGCCGGGGGAATCACCATCGACGAGACCACCTATATGGCCACCATCGACGGGCGACTCCTGAACCTCACCTATAAGGAGTTCGAGCTGCTCAAGCACCTGGCGCTGCACCCCGGCCAGGTCTTCACCCGCGACCGGCTGCTCCACGACGTCTGGGGCTATGACTACTTCGGCGGCACCCGGACCGTGGACGTCCACATCCGTCGCCTGCGCGCCAAGCTCGGCCCGGACCACGAGTCGCTGATCGGCACGGTGCGCAACGTCGGCTACCGGCTGGTGGTCGCCGACGCCGGCAAGGACAGCGACGACGACGCCGACGCCTGACCACCGACCACCAGTCCCCGTCCGCCCACGTCCAGGAGGATCTCCCCCATGAGCACTGCCCAGCCCGTCGTCGTCACCGCCTCCTTCCACCCTGCCGAAGGTCGGCGCGACGAGGTCATCGCCGCCCTCGAGAAGGCGATCCCCCGCGTCCACGAGGAGCCCGGCTGCAACCTGTACTGCATCCAGGACGCCCCGGACGGCACGCTGCTGATGATCGAGCACTGGGACTCCGCGGAGGCGCTCGACGCCCACGGAGCCGGCGAGCCCGTGGCGGAGCTGAACCGGGACCTGGAGGGGTCCCTCGCCCGCCCGGTGGAGGTCACTCGGCTGACCCCTCGGCCGATCGGCCAGTCTGCCAAGGGCGCCCTCCTCGGCTGAGACCCCGGCACCCGTCCTCCGATACGGCGCCCGTCCTCGGATACAGTGGAGACATGAGGCCCCAGGAGACCCAGACCGCCCCTGAGACGACCGTCGAACTGTGCGGAGGCGCCCCCACCGCAGACCAGGTGGACGCCCTGGTCGAACTGGCCCGCGCCGCAGAGGAGGCGGACGCCAATCCGCCGTTCTCGGAGCAGACCCTGGTGGAGCTGCACCAGGCCGCCGACTCCGGCGACCCCCAGGCCCCGCTGCGCATCGCCTACGCCTGGGCCGCCCCGGACGAGCACCGCACCGATCATCAGCATCTGCTCACCGGCGCCGGCGTCGTCGTCCTCGGTGCCGAAGACGCCCCGGACGTCCTCGAGCTGGTGGTCCGCCCCAACTGCCGCCAGCACCGCATCGGCGGGCAGCTCACCGCAGCCCTGGCCGACGACGTCCTCGCTCCGCAGCCCGGACGCGTCCAGCGGGCTTGGGCCCACGGTGAGCACGACGCCGCCGCCCGTCTGGCCACCCGCTACGGCTGGGCCCCGGTCCGCGAACTGTGGCGGATGCGCCTGACCTCGCTGGACGAGGTCCCCTCCCCCCGCCTGCCGGAGAGCGTCACCATCCGGGCCTTCGAGCCCGGCCGTGACGAGGAGGACTGGCTGCGGGCCAACGCCGCCGCCTTCGCCACCCACCCCGAGCAGGGCCGTCTCACCCGGGCGGACCTCGATGCCCGCATGGCCGAGGACTGGTTCGATCCGTCCGGCTTCCTGCTCGCCGAGGAGGACGGTCAGCTGCTGGGCTTCCACTGGACCAAGGTCCACCCCGGCGAGGACGGCGGAGCCGAACCGCTGGGCGAGGTCTACGTGGTCGGCGTCGTCCCGGATGCGCAGGGCCGCGGACTCGGGTACTCTCTGACGCTGGCCGGCATCGAGCATCTGCGCTCGCAGGGGCTGGGCGCGATCATGCTCTACGTGGACGCGGACAACACCGCCGCCGTGGAGCTCTACCGCAAGCTCGGGTTCACCCGCTGGGACGTGGACACCATGTACGCCCCGGTGACCGAGCCCGGTGCGGAGCCCGCCTGACCCATCCCGACTGCGTGAGACAGCGAGCATCCATCCGATGAACCCCCGGCCGAGCGCCCGCGCCGAGAGCACCGGCACCACCTCCGGTGACGTCCCTGCCAGCCTCACCGACTCCGACGAGACGCCCGCCGCCGCAGGAGGTCCCTTGCGCCGAGTCCCCCGCCGCCGGACGCCGGCCCACGCCGACGACGGCACCGACGCCCAGATCCTCGCCGCCGGAGCCCTCTGCTGGCGCCTGCACCGCGGGGAGCTGGAGGTCCTGCTCATCCACCGGCCCCGCTATGACGACTGGTCCTTCCCCAAGGGGAAGCTCGACCCCGGCGAGACTCTGCCCGAATGTGCCGTGCGGGAGGTCGCCGAGGAGATCGGGCTCAAAGTCCGCCTGGGCGTGCCGCTGCCGATCACCCGCTACGACGTGAGGAAGAACGGGCGCGCCAAGCCCAAGGAGGTCTGGTACTGGGCGGCCCGGATCATGGAGGGCACCCCGACGCCGGACGGCTCCGAGACCGACGAGGTCCGGTGGGTCTCGGTGGACACCGCCCGCGAGATGCTCACCAATGTCACGGACCGTGAGCCGCTGGACGAGCTCGAGCGGCTGCATGCGGACCTGCGACTGCACACCAGCCCGTTCGTGGTGCTGCGCCACGCCAAGGCCAAGCCCCGGGCCAGCTGGTCCCGCGCCGAGGGCGAACGCCCCCTGGCGGCCACCGGGAAGCGCCAGGCCAAGGCCGTGGAGCGGCTGCTGACCGCCTGGCGGCCGCGGCTGATCGAGACCTCCCCGTGGCGTCGCTGCGTGGAGACCGTGGCGCCCTATGTGAAGCGCCACCGTCACAAGCTCAAGCACCGCAAGTCCCTCACGGAGAAGCGTGCCGAAGAGGATCCGCGCAAGACCCTCCACCGCACCCGCAAGTGCCTGGAGGTCCTGCAGCCCACGGTGCTGTGCACCCACCGTCCGGTGCTGCCGATCGTGCTCGGGGAGGTCCGCAGCTGGATCCACGACGAGCGCCTGCTCCAGGCCATGCCGGAGGCCGACCCCTTCCTGAAGCCAGGCGCGGTGCTGGTCGCCCAGCAGGCGGTGGACCGCAGCGGCGAGATCGTCTCCGTGGAGGTCTACGAGCCGTTCGAGGACTGACAGCCGGTCGAACGTGACGGTAGTCTCACCGTATGAGCGTTGAGAAGAACGTCCACCCCACTGCGGTGCTTCGTCGGGATGAGGACCGCGGCCGTGCCGAGCTGTGGGACACCCTGGACGGCGTCGAGACCTTCATCGGGTTCATCGGCTACACCGAGGAGACCATCGGCGGCCGGCAGGTGAAGCGCCTGCAGCACACGATCATCGATCCGCAGTTCGGCCGTCGCGGCTATGCCCGCTGCCTGGTCACGCTGCTGCTGGACGAGCTCGTCGCCGAAGGGTGGGCGTTCCTCTCCGAGTGCAGCTACATCGATCAGTACCTGCACCGCTATCCGGAGTACCGGAAGCACCAGGCGCCGGTGAGCTGAGCGGGACGGTCGACGTCGGCCCGTCCGCACCCGGCGCGCCTCCGGCGTCGGCCGGTATGCTGGGCACCGTGAGCGACGCGATCCCCACCCCGTATGAGGACCTGCTGGCCGAGGTGCTGGCCGAGGGCACGCCCAAGTCGGACCGCACCGGCACCGGAACGCGCAGCGTCTTCGGCCGGCAGCTGCGCTTCGACCTGCATGACTCGTTCCCCCTGATCACCACCAAGCGTGTGCACTTCAAGTCGGTCGCGCTGGAGCTGCTGTGGTTCCTGCGCGGAGACTCCAACGTGCGCTGGCTCCAGGAGCGCGGTGTGCGGATCTGGAACGAGTGGGCCGACGAGGACGGCGAGCTGGGCCCGGTCTACGGCGTGCAGTGGCGCAGCTGGCCCACTCCCGACGGCGGCTCCATCGATCAGATCGCGCAGGTGGTCGACTCGCTGCGCACGAATCCGGACTCGCGCCGCCACGTGGTCACTGCCTGGAATCCGGCCGAGGTGGAGAAGATGGCCCTTCCGCCCTGCCATGTGATGTTCCAGTTCCATGTGGCCGAGGGTCGGCTGTCCTGCCAGCTGTACCAGCGCAGCGCGGACCTGTTCCTAGGTGTGCCGTTCAACATCGCCTCCTATGCCCTGCTGACCCTGATGGTCGCCCAGCAGACCGGCCTGGAGCCTGGAGAGTTCATCTGGACCGGTGGGGACTGCCACATCTACGACAACCACGTGGAGCAGGTCACCGAGCAGCTCTCCCGGGCCCCCTACCCGTATCCGCGCCTGCGGATCGGCCGCACTCCGGAGTCGATCTTCGCCTACGAGTATGAGGACTTCGAGGTCCTCGACTACCAGCACCACCCCACCATCTCCGCACCGGTGGCCGTATGACGACGCCCGAGTCCGCCGCCCGCCCCTGGGTCGGGATGATCTGGGCGCAGACCCGCGACGGCGTGATCGGCCGCGACGGCGACATGCCGTGGCACCTTCCGGAGGACTTCGCGCACTTCCGCGCCCAGACGCGCGGCCGCCCGGTGGTGATGGGGCGTCGTACCTGGGAGTCGCTGCCGGAGTCCGTCCGTCCCCTGCCGGGACGGCGCAACATCGTCATCACCGGTGACGCCGACCGGGCCGCGACGATCACCGCCGCCGGCGCCGAGACGGCGTCCTCCCTGGACGCCGCCCTCGATCTGGCCTGCTCGCCGGGTGCCGACGGGCAGCCGCCTGCGAAGGTCTGGATCCTCGGTGGAGGGCGCATCTACGCGGAGACCGTGGAGCAGGACCTCGCCGACGGCGCGGTGGTGACGGTCATCGACCTCGACGTCGACGGCGACACCTACGCCCCGCAGCTGCCGCCGTCGCGCTGGGAGCTCTGCGCCGCAGACCCCGCAGAGGGCTGGCACACCGCCGCCGACGGGCAGCGCTACCGCTTCGAGACTCTCTGCCGCCACGACGGCGAAGAGGATCCCGACAGCGACTGAGCCTTCCGGCGCCGGACCGGCGGCCGGGGAACCGTGACACTGACCCACCGGCGGCCTACCGTCGTGTCATGAGCACGATGCCAGGGCTGGGCGAGGCGGAGGACTGGAGCGCCGACGCGCCCCACCGCAAGCTGTGGAAGCTGCTGCTCGGCGTCCTTCTGCTGCTCGTCGCCGTCGGTGTGGTGATCGGCGCCGCGGCGCAGTACATCGGCGACACCTCCTCAGGATTCGCCGCAGGCGACCCCCTCGGGGTCTACCTGATCGGCATGCTGCTGGGCGGGTTCCTGTTCGTGGTGGTGCCCGCCGTCGTCGCCGCCTGGCTGATCTGGAGCTGGCGCCGCGGCCTCTGACTCGAGCCGGGGTCGGCCCGGATGATGACGCCGCATGAGCCGGACGTGATGCTCACCACTCGGTCTCACGGACCGAGTTCGTTACCCTGGTAGGCATGGCTTCTACGACATCCCCCGCAGTCTCGGCCCTCTCCGACGCCACCGGCGCGACCCCGTCCGTCGGCATCGTCGGCTGGCGCGGCATGGTCGGCTCCGTGCTCATCCAGCGCATGCTCGACGAGGGGGACTTCGACCACATCTCCCCGGTGTTCTTCTCCACCTCCAACGCCGGCGGGCCCGCCCCGAGCTTCGACGGCGTGCAGCCGGCCGAGGACACGCTCCAGGACGCCTATGACCTGGACACCTTGGCGAAGCTGCCGATCATCGTCACCGCGCAGGGCGGCGACTTCACGAAGGCCGTCCACCCGAAGCTGCGCGCGGCCGGATGGGACGGCATCTGGATCGACGCCGCCTCGACGCTGCGCATGGCCGAGGACTCCATCATCACCCTCGACCCCATCAACCGGGACGTCATCGACGCCGGCCTGGCCGCCGGCGTGAAGGAGTTCATCGGCGGCAACTGCACCGTCTCCTGCATGCTGATGGGCTTGGGCGGACTGTTTTCCGAGGGCCTGGTCGAGTGGGGCACGGCGATGACCTACCAGGCGGCCTCCGGCGGCGGCGCCAAGCACATGCGCGAGCTGCTGACCCAGTTCGGCGACCTGCACAGCGCCGTGGGCGAGGAGCTCGCCGATCCGGCCTCCGCGATCCTGGAGATCGACCGCAAGGTCCTCGAGTCCCAGCGCGGCGGCCTGGACGCCTCCCAGTTCGGAGTGCCGCTGGCCGGCTCGCTCATCCCCTGGATCGACGCGGACCTCGGCAACGGCGTCGCCAAGGAGGAGTGGAAGGCCGGGGTGGAGACCAACAAGATCCTGGGCCGCGGCGACTCACTGGCCCCCGGGGTGGAGCGCCGCGGGGAGAGGATCCCGTTCGACTCCCTGTGCGTGCGGGTGGGCGCCCTGCGCTCCCACTCCCAGGCACTGACCCTGAAGCTGCGCGAGGACCTCGAGGTCTCTGAGATCGAGTCGATCATCGCCGCCGGCTCCGACTGGGCGAAGGTGGTCCCCAACGAGAAGGAGGCCACCATGGAGCAGCTCACCCCGGTGGCCGCCACCGGCGAGCTGACCATCCCGGTGGGCCGCATCCGCAAGCTGGAGATGGGCCCGGAGTACATCTCCGCCTTCACCGTGGGCGACCAGCTCCTCTGGGGTGCGGCCGAGCCGCTGCGCCGCATGCTGCTGATCGCGGTCGGCAAGCTCTGAGGACGCCCCACTCCCGCTGACGCCTCGGCGCTTTCTCCGGCACCCCGCGCCACCACACGACGACGGCGCCCTGCCTCCTCAGCGAAGCAGGGCGCCGTCGTCGTGTGGTCGGGCAGTGACGACCGCGCTCCGAGAGCCGCAGCCAGGAGCCCTGCTCAGAACTCTCCTCGAAGCGCTGCTCAGAGCTCGCAGCCGATGAGCACCGGCTCGGGGTGCAGTTCGATGCCGAAGGTCTCCCGGACCCGGTCGCGGACCGCTCCGGCCACCGCCAGCAGGTCCGCTGTGGAGGCCTCACCACGGTTGGTGACGGCCAGCGTGTGCTTGGTGGACAGTGACGCACGGCCCTCCACCAGCTCCGCCCCGAAGCCCTTCTGGCAGCCGGCGCGGTCGATGAGCCAGGCCGCGGAGAGCTTCACCCGCGGGGATCCGTCCACATCCGGCAGGGCAGGGAAGCGCGGCGCCCCCTCGGGCAGGGTGGCCAGCACATCCTCCCCCACGATCGGGTTGGTGAAGAACGAACCGGTGGACCAGGTGTCGTGGTCCTCGGGGTCCAGGACCATGCCCTTGCCGGCCCGCAGGGCCAGCACCGTGGTGCGCACGTCGGCCAGCGGCGCACGCCGCTGATCCTCCGCCGCGTTGACGTCCAGGCCCAGGGAGCGCGCCAGCTCCGCATAGCGGACCGGCGACGACCGCGTGGCCTCACCTCGGTGCGTCAGACGGAACCGCACCGAGAGCACCACGTAACGCGGCGAACCGTGCAGCGTGGTGCGCTTGAGCACCGAGTCCCGGTACCCGAAGTCCAGCTCCTCGTTGCTCAGCGTCACGACCTCGCCCAGCAGCCGGTCCCAGGCGCGGACGTCCACCAGCGTCTGGGACACCTCGGCCCCATAGGCGCCCACGTTCTGCACCGGGGTCGCCCCGGCGGCCCCGGGGATCCCGGAGAGGGCCTCCAGGCCCGCATACCGGCGCTGCACGGTCCAGGCGACGACGTCGTCCCATTCATGTCCGGCCGCGACGGTGACCAGCACGTCGCCGCCGTCGTCGTCCACCGGTGCCGCGGTGATGCCGGTGAAGGCCAGCTGCAGCACAGTGCCGGCGAAGCCGTCGTCGGCCACCAGCAGGTTGGAGCCGCCGCCGAGCACCAGCAGGGTGTCCCCGCCGGCGGCGCGGTCCTCCTCGGACGGCAGCGGATGGCGGGAGAGCGTCTGCAGGGCCTCGAACTCGGTGCCGGCGACGACCCACTCCCCTGCGGTGCCGCCCACTCGGGCGGTGGTGTGGTCGCTGAACCGGCGCATGACGGTCTGCCGCATCAGTCCCGGATGTCCACGTCGGTCGGGTTCAGCACTCGGCGCAGGAAGTCCTGGGTGCGGGGCTGCTGCGGGTCGCCGATGACCTCGGCGGCGGGGCCCTCCTCGACCACACGTCCCTGGTCCATGAACACGACCCGGTCAGCGACCTCCCGGGCGAAGGCCATCTCATGGGTCACCACGATCATGGTCATCCCGGCCTCGGCGAGCTGCCGCATGATCGCCAGCACATCCCCGACCGTCTCCGGGTCCAGGGCGGAGGTCGGCTCGTCGAAGAGCATCAGCGCCGGGCGCATGGTCAGCGCGCGGGCGATCGCCACCCGCTGCTGCTGGCCTCCGGAGAGCTGGTCCGGACGGCGCTGGGCGAGCTCCTCGAGCCCGACCCGGCGCAGCTGGGTCATGGCCTCCGCCTCGGCGTCCTCCTTCGGCTGTTTGAGCACCCGGCGCGGGGTGATCGTGCAGTTCTCCAGCACCGACAGGTGCGGGAAGAGGTTGAACTGCTGGAAGACCATGCCGATGTGTCGGCGCATGGCGTCCAGGTCGACGTCGGGATCGGTGGCCTCGAAGGAGCCCACCGTGATGGTCCCCGCGTTGGGGTCCTCCAGCCGGTTCACGCAGCGCAGCAGCGTGGACTTCCCGGACCCGGAGGCCCCGATGAGGCAGACCACCTCCCCGGGGCGCACCGACATGTCGATGCCCTTGAGCACCTCGTTGTCTCCGTAGGCCTTGTGAAGGCCCGTGATGGTCACCCCGGCGGGGCCGTCCTCCGCAGAGGAATGTTCGGCCAGTTCAGGCTCGGTCATGCGGATCGGGCCTCCCTATTTCTTCCTCGGCGAGCGGTGCTCCATGCGGCGCGCCAGGATGGACAGCGGCACAGTGATGATCAGATAGCAGGCGCCGGCGGCCACCAGCGGGGTCAGACCCGCCTGGTAGATGTTGATGCCGTCGCGTCCGAACTTGGTCAGCTCGGCCGCGCCCGCGGTCAGCCCGACCACGAAGATCAGCGAAGAGTCCTTGGTGAGCAGGATCGCCTCATTCGTCAGCGGCGGCAGCACGATGCGGAAGGCCTGCGGGATCTGGATGGAGACCATCGCCCGCCAGGCCGGCATGCCCAGGGCCCGTGCGGCCTCCACCTGGCCCTTCGGCACCGCCTGCAGACCGGCGCGCAGGGTCTCGGCGATGTAGGCGCTGGCGACCAGGCCGAGCGCCGAGCCGGCGATCTGCAGGGAGGTCAGGTTCCAGCCGAAGGCGATCGAGACGCCGAAGCCCAGGGCCAGGAACACCAGGATCGCAGGGATCCCGCGGAAGAACTCGATATAGGCGGTCGCCAGCCACCGGTAGACCGGGAAGCTGGAGAGCTTCATCAGGGCCAGCACCGTGCCGCCCAGCAGGCCGAGCACGAAGCCGACCGCCGTGTACTGCAGGGTGTTGACCAGCCCGACGGTGATGATGTCGGGGAACATCGGGCCGATGCGCTCGATGTCGAAGAAGCTGCGGTGGATCGCACTCCAGTCCATGATGAACAGGAGAGCGATCAGCACCGCGACGAAGAGGCCGGCCTGGATCCCGAGGCTCAGCCGTGCTCGGTCACGGGTCGTCAGTGCCATGCGGGTCAGTCGTCGTCCTCGTCGGCGTCAGCGTCATCGGCGTCGTCAGCGTCGTCCGCGTCATCGATCTCGTCGTCAGCGTCGTCAGCCTCCTCGGCGTCCTCCTCGTCGACGTCACCCTCCTCGGGAGTCTCGCCGCCGCCGAACCACAGGTCCTCGGCCTCGGCCATGAAGCCGCTGGACTCCATCTCCGCGAGGATCTCGTCCACCGCGTCGATGAGGTCCTGGTTGTCCGACTGGGCGGCGATGCCCAGCTGCTCGCCGGTGTCGATCTCCTCGACGAACTCGGAGCCCTCGTGCTCGCCGGCCTGGTAGCCGAGGATGGAGATGTTGCCGATGGCGGCCTCCACCTGGCCGGACTCCAGCCCCTGAATGAGCAGCCCGGAATCGGGGTAGGAGCGGATCTGGTACCCCTCCCCTTCCGCGTAGGTCTCTCCGGTGGTGTCCGCCTGCACGCCCACCGTGATGGAGTCGTCGATGTCCTCCAGGGAGCCGATGCCGGCGTCGGAGGCGGCCAGCAGACCCAGGTTGTCGTCCAGATACGGCTCGGAGAAGAGCATGTTGCCGGCGCGCTGCTCGGTGATCGTCATCCCAGAGATGGCCAGGTCGCAGGACGCCGCGTTGAGCGCCACACCGGACTGGATGCCCTCGAAGCTGGTCTGCACCACCTCGAGCTCGACGTCGAGCACCTCCGCGATGCCCTCGGCGATGTCGATGTCGAAGCCGACGACCGCGCCGTCGGCGTCGTAGTACTCGAACGGCGGGTAGGGCACGTCTGAGCAGACGGTCAAGGTGCCCTCGGAGATCAGCTCCACCTCACCGACCTCGAGGTCGAGCTCGGTCTCCACCTGCGGCTCGGCCTCGACGTCGCCCTCTCCCTCATCCTCGCCGCCGCAGGCGGTCAGGGCCAGGGCGGCGATCGCCGTCACGCCGAGCCCTCTGGCCACGTGGGTGCGCCGCGGGGCGGCAGGGCGTGCGACGGGCGCGACGGCGCCCTCCGCGGTCTCGATCTCCGTGGTGCTGGGCATGAGAGGTCCCCTGTTCGCTGGTGCTCGTGGGCCGCGCCGGTGCGGGCGCGGCGAATCCGTGTGGCGATTATACGGTGCTGACCGGCCCGCGGACGGGATCCTCGGGCCCGTGATCAGGCGTGATCCTCAGAGCCGGACGCTGACCTGGGACTTCGCCAGGACCTTGGCGCCCTCCAGGCTCACCGTCAGATCGACGCGCGCCGTGGCGGCCCCGACGTCGACCGCTCCGACCTTCCCGCTGATCAGCAGCGTGGCGGTGGGTGTGTCCGGGGGTCCGGCCTCGGCGTCCGGGACCGGGACCGGCTTGGTGAAGCGGGCCTGGTAGTCGACCACCCGGCCGGGGTCGCCCACCCAGTCGGTGACCAGGTCCACGGCCAGGCCCATGGTGAGCATGCCGTGGGCGATGACACCGTCGAGGCCGACCTCCCGGGCGAAGCGCTCGTTCCAGTGGATGGGGTTGTGGTCGCCGGAGGCGGCCGCGTAGCGGAGCAGGTCCGCACGGGAGAGGCGGACCTCCCGGCTGCCGATCTCCTGACCCTTCTCCAGCGTGGTGATGTCCGGGGTGGTGGTGTCAGGCGTGCTCATGCGTCCTCCTCCTCGGCACGCACCAGCAGGGAGGAGGTCACGGTGCTGCGCTCCTCGCCCTCGGCGGTGGTGATCTCGACCTTGGTGGTGACCATCGCCCCGGCACCCATGACCCGGATCCGGTCCAGGGTTGCCTGGGCGTGCAGCGTGTCGCCGGCCAGGATGGGGCTGTGGTGGGTGAAGCGCTCGTCGGCGTGCACCACGCGGGAGAAGTCGATGCCGACCTCATCGTCGGCCACCACGGCGGCCTCCGCACGCTGGGCGACGACGACGGCGAAGGTCGGCGGGGCGACCAGGTCACGGTGACCCAGGGCCGCGGCGGCGTCGACGTCATGGTGGGCGGGGTGCTCGGCCTTGACCGCGACGGCGAACTCACGGATCGCCTCCCGGCTGACCTGATACGGCGCGGCCGCCGGGTAGACCCGGCCCTCCGCCTCGGTGGTGATGCTCAACGCGTCAGCGCCCTCTCTTCTTCGACTGGTCCGCCCGGGCCTGGATGATCTGCTTGGCCTGCCGCTTGCGCAGCAGGATGGCGATCAGGTGGCTGATGATGCCCAGGCCGATGAGCCCGAGCCCGAGCCCGCGCAGGGTCGGCTCGAGATCCGGCCCGACGGCGACGGCCGCCAGCACCACGCACACCACGCCGAGGAAGGTGGAGACCATCCCCAGCAGCAGCGTGCGTCGGTAGGCGGGCGTCCCGTTGGTCCACGGGTCCAGAGGCGGTGTGGTCATCGGGGCAATCCTACCGGGGACGGAGGCTCTGCCGGGCAGCTCCTCGCGCACATGCCGGCGAGGTGAGCCGGATGTGAGGACCTCCGGCTAGGGTCCGGGGACACGCCGCGAGCACGACGCCCCGAGGAGAAGCCGATGACCGACCAGCCTCACCGCCGGCCGCCGGAGCACCCGACAGGCCCGGCACCCGACAGTTTCGGATTCGGCGCCGGACCGTCCCTCGGCCCCCTGCCGCCGCGTCTCGGATCCGCTCCGATGCTGCTGTGGCAGCGGATCGGTCTGGCCCTGCTGGCCGCCACGGTCGACACCGTCATCTCTGCGGTCGGTCTCCACGCGGTGGCGCCCTCCTTCCGCTGGCTGTCCTACCATCTGGAGAGCTGGCTGACACTGAGCCTCATCGCTGTGCTGGCGGCGGGGATCGCCGCTCTGGTCCGCGCGCTCACGGGCAGTGCGCTGTTCGCCGCCCTCGGCGTCATGGGCTTCCTGCTGCTGGACTCGCTGCGTTTTGTGGTCACCGTCCTGACGTCGCCGGATGTCCACACGCCCGACTCTCTCTGGCACCATGTCCAGTTCTGGGTGCTCGTCCCGCTGGCCTGTCTGCTCCCAGACCTGCTCCCGTCCGGTCGCCGCGGCCGCCACGCCGTTCCTCGCTTCCCCGCGGGTCAGCGCCCCGATGCGCGTCCGGTCGCTCGGCTGGTGGGCACCCCGACGACGGCAGCGCTGGCAGCCCTCTGCGCGTCACCCTTCGGGCTGGGCCTCGGCCTGGCCTTCGGAAACCATCCCTGGCCCTGGTCTCCCGCCGCACTGGCGGCGGTCCTCGGGCTGCTGGTGCTGGTCCTCGGCGCCTCCGGATTGCTCGCCGGGACATTGAGCCTGTACCTGCGGCGGCTGGGGCACCTGCACCTGGTGACCAGTGTGGCCGCGGGAGTGGCGGTCGCCCTTCCGACCAGGATGGTGTGGACTCCGCTCGGGCGGCAGCTCCACGAGATCATGCCCGGGCTTCACACGACCTGGGTGCTGGTGGTGTGCCTGTGGGTCGTGGTCGCCGCCGCGGCGGTCTTCACCGGCGTGCTGGACCGGCTGCGGCGTAGCGGTCCAGGATGATGTCCACCAGCTCCGGAGGGGAGGCCGGCGGCGCCCCCGCGTCCTGCGGGGCGGGCAGCAGCGGCGCGGTGGTGACGTCGCCGGCCGCCTTCTCCAGCAGGGTCTGGAAATAGCCGGGGGCCAGCAGGTAGCTGGCGACGACGACGCGTCCGCCCTCCCCCGCGGCGTCGAGGGTCTGCTTCGCCTCGGCGACGGCCCCGGCGACGGTGGGCTGCGCCGCGGCGAGGAAGGCCACCTCGACCTCGGCTCCCAGCCGTGCGGCCAGTCGACGGCCCATCTCGTGGCAGTCTTCGACGGCGGCGGGATCCGAGGAGCCCGCCACGCCCAGAATGATCCGGTCCGTGCTTGGCTCTGCGCCGACCTCGGCCAGGCGACGCACCAGCACGTCCACGAGACGGTCGTCCGGGCCGAGCGCTCCGGCGATGGTGACCTCCCGGCCGACGTCGGTGGTCTCCTTCTTCAGGTCCACGTGGACGTGATACCCGGCCGACAGCAGCACCGGCACCACCACCGCGGAGAGATTCTGGGGCAGCTCCGCCAGAGTGGCGGACACATCCGGGTCCTGGACGTCCACATGCCCCAACCGCACTGGAGCGCCCAGCCCGCGGGCCGCGGCGGCCGCGGCGACGTCGTCGGCCAGCCGGCGGACCACCGCCTGACCGGAGGCATCGGAGGTGCCGTGGGAGATCGCGGCCAGCGCGGGCGGGAGCTCGGGGCGCTCTGGGCTCATCGAGGACGTCCTTCCGGAGGGTGCCTGCAGTCGTGGGGACTCAGCCTAGGACGGATGTGTGACGCCCCGGTGAACGCGACGTCTCACGGCGTCACAGCGCCTCCACGCCTCACGGCGTCACAGCGCCTCCACGCCCCACGGCGTCACAGCGCCGGTGAGGAGGTCACTCCACCGGAGAGGTGAACACCGCCGCCGACTGAGCACCGATCGTCCACACCCCGCCGGACTCGTCCTCCGGACGCGCCTCACCGGAGGTGTCGATCTCCAGACGCCACGGCCCGTCTCCAGGCAGGCGCACAGTCGTCTCCTCGCCCACGGTGAGCACCACCGCCGCCGCGCCGGACAGGTGCTCCCCCACAGGGTCTCCGGCGGCGCCGCGCAGCACGGCGATGACGGTGCGCAGCTCGGGGTCCTCCCAGTGCTGCTCGGTGGCGGGCTCCCCGTCGGCACCGAGCCACAGCACGTCCGGGGCTCCGTCACGGCGGGCTGCCCCGTGCAGGAAGGCCCGCTGGCGCAGCACCGGCAGTCGCCGGCGGAGTCCGGTCAGGCGCCGGGCCAGGTCCAGCAGCTCCACGTCCGGGTCCGTCCAGTCCACCCAGCCGATCTCGTTGTCCTGCGCATAGGCGTTGTTGTTGCCGCCCTGACTGTTGCCGATCTCGTCCCCGGCCAGCAGCATGGGCACCCCCTGGGAGACGAACAGGGTCGCCAGCATGGCCCGCACCCGTCGCGAGCGTGCAGCGCGGATCTCGGGGTCATCGGTGGGGCCCTCCACGCCCAGATTGTCGGAGTGGTTCTCGCTGTGCCCGTCGCGGCCGTCCTCCCCGTTCGCCTCGTTGTGCCGTTCGGCGTAGGAGACGACGTCCGCCAGGGTGAACCCGTCGTGGGCGGTGAGGAAGTTGATCGACGCCGTGGGGGCACGCCACGAGTGGTCGAAGGTCTCGGCGGAGCCCAGCAGACGTGCGCCGAGGGCCCGGACGGCGTCCCGGTCCCCGCGCCAGGCGCGTCGTACGTCGTCGCGGAACCCGTCGTTCCATTCCGACCAGGGGTGCGGGTAGGCGCCGCGCTGGTAGCCGTCCGGCCCGAGGTCCCACGGCTCCGCGATCAGCATGGCCCCGGCGAGCACGGGATCCTGCCGCACGGTCTGGAAGAACGCGCCGGCAGCGTCGAAGCCCTCCGGCCCGCGGGCGACGGCGGTGGCCAGGTCGAAGCGGAACCCGTCGATCCCATAGCGCGTCACCCAGTGGCGCATGCTGTCGAGGATCAGCTGCAGCATCATGGGGTGCTCGGTGGCCATGGTGTTGCCGGTGCCGGTGTCATCGATGTGGGAGCCCTCGTGCCGGCGGTAGTAGCCGGCGTCCAGGCCGCGCAGGCTGAGTATGGGACCGCCGTCGCCGCCCTCTCCGGTGTGGTTGTACACGACGTCCAGGAACACGGCGATGCCGGCCTCGTGCAGGGTGTGCACCAGGGTGCGCAGCTCGGCGTCGGCGTCGTGGAGCGCGTACCGCGGCTCTGGAGCGTGCCACGCGATGGGCTGGTACCCCCAGTAGTTGGTGAGTCCACGCCCGACCACGTGCTCGTCGTCGAGGAAGGCCTGCAGCGGCAGCAGCTCGACCGCGGTGACGCCCAGCTCCACCAGGTGGTCGACGATCGCCGGGTGGGCGAATCCGGCGTAGGTGCCGCGCAGCTCCTCCGGAACCTCCGGATGCACGGCCGTGAGGCCCTTCAGGTGCGCCTCATAGATGATCAGGTCGCCGACGTCGTGCCGCGGTCGGTTCGCCGCAGGATCCGGGACCTCGGCGTCGGCGGCCTCAGCCTCACGTCCGTGCGCGTCCGCCAGGATGATGCCCTTGGGCATCACCGACGCACTGTCCTCCTCGGAGGTGCTGGCCATCTTCGGGTGCCATCGGACCGGCGCGTCGAGGGCGCGGGCGTAAGGGTCGATGAGCAGCTTCCGCGCATCGAAGCACAGCCCCTGCTCCGGTGCCCAGGGCCCGTCGGCGCGCAGCCCGTACCGCATGCCTGCGGACAGCCCGGAGATGTGGGCATGCCGGACGCCGCCGTCGGTGTAGGGCAGCAGGAGGCGCTCCTCCTGCTCACCGTCGAAGACGCAGAGCCAGACAGACTCGGCCTCGGGAGCCCAGACGGCCACGTTCGCACCGTCGTCGGACAGGGTGATGCCCAGCGGCCACGGGCGGCCGGGCGAGACACGACGGGTCACCGCACCAGCTCCGAGAAGAGGGCGGCGTACTGCTGCGCCGACGTCGACCAGTCCACCGGGCTGGTCATGGCGGTCTGCCGGACCGCGCGCCATGCCTGCTGGTCCTGGTGGAGCCGCAGGGCGCGCGCGAGCGCGTCGGCGAGACCGGCGGCGCTGAGCTCGGAGACGAGGAAGCCGGTGGCGGTGCCGGCGGCCAGGTTCTCCGCCGTGGCATCGACGACCGTGTCCCGCAGTCCGCCGGTGGAGGCCACCAGCGGCAGCGCCCCATAGCGCAGGCCGTAGAGCTGAGTGAGCCCGCACGGCTCGAACCGTGAGGGCACCAGCACCAGGTCACCGCCGGCGTACATGCGGTGACTCAGCGGCTCGTCGTAGCCCAGGCGCACGCCCACCGCATCGGGCCGCCGGGCAGCGAGCTCGCGGAGGCCCCGCTCATAGGAGGGGTCCCCCGAACCGAGCACCGCCACCGCCCCACCGGCCTCCACGAAGCCGGGCAGCGTCTCCAGCAGCAGGTCCACGCCCTTCTGATGGGTCAGGCGCGTGACGACCACCGCCAGGGGCCCGGTCGGCTCAGCGAGCCCGAACTCCTGCAGCAGCGCGGCACGGTTGGCGGCCTTGGGCGCGGTGTCCCCCGCTGAGTACGGGTGGCGGACGGACGGATCCCGCGCCGGATCCCACACCGTGGTGTCGATGCCGTTGACGATCCCGTGCATCTGCCCGCGGTCCCGGCGCATGGCGACCACACCCTCCAAGCCGAAGCCGAAGGAGGGCGACGTGAGCTCCTCCGCATAGGTGCGGCTGACCGTGGTCACCCGGGAGGCATGCATCATCCCGGCCTTCAGGGCGCTCACCGCCCCGTGGTATTCGATCCCCTCCGGGTGGAAGTCCCAGCGCGGCAGCCGCAGCCGGTCCAGCTGGTCCGCCCCGAAGACCCCCTGGAAGGCGATGTTGTGGATGGTCATCACGGTCGGCACGCCTGCGTCGGCGTACTTCAGATACGACGGCGCCAGCCCGGCCTGCCAGTCATGGGCGTGCACCAGGTCCGGCCGCCAGGGCTCCCCGGCGCCGTCGTGGGCCCCGTGCTGAGCGATCTGCGCGGCCGCCCAGCTCAGCGCGGCGAACCGCACATGGTTGTCGGAGTGATCATGCTGCCCGTCGGAATAGGGGCCGCCGGGCCGCTCGAACAGATGCGGAGCGTCCAGCAGCAGCATCGGCAGCCCGTCCACGGTGCCCGAGCGCACGCAGGCGGGTCCGCCGAACAGGTCGTCCTCGGCCCATACGCGGCGGGAACCGTCGAGTTGATCGAGCACCTGCGGGTAGGCCGGCAGCAGCACCCGGGACTCCCAGCCGCAGGGCTCGAGTGCGCCCGGAAGCGCCCCGACGACGTCGGCGAGCCCGCCGGTCTTGATCAGGGGTGCGCACTCCGAGGCGACGGAGAGGACACGACGACGCACGGCGGTCACGGGACGTCCTTTCAGAGGAGGAGCACCAGACTACTCCAGCGCGGCGGCCCGGCGGTCCAGCATGTCCTGGGTGATGAGCGTGATCCCCTTGTCCGTGTGCCGGAACCACTTCGCATCCTCCTCCGGGTCCTCCCCGACCACGAGGTCGTCCGGGATGCGGACCCGGCTGTCGATCACGCAGCGGCTCAGCTGGGTGTGCCGGCCCACCTCCACGTACGGCAGCGCGACGACGTGGTCGAGCGTCGAGTACGAGTGCACCCGGTTCCCGGTGAACAGCAGCGAGTTGTGCACATCGGAGCCGCTGATGATGGTGTCCCCGGAGATCAGCGACTGGATCGCCTGGCCCCGGCGGTCCTCCTCGTCGTGGATGAACTTCGCCGGCGGCGTCTGCTCGGCGTAGGTCCAGATGGGCCACTTCTGGTCATAGAGGTCCAGCGGCGGCACGAACTCGGTGAGGTCGATGTTGGCCTGCCAGAACGAGTCGATCGTGCCCACGTCCCGCCAGTAGGGACGGGTCTCCAGGCCGCTCATCACGCAGGATTCGCTGAAGCGGTGCGCATAGGCCGCACCTCGGGTCACCAGCTGCGGGATCAGGTCGTGACCGAAGTCATGGCTGGAGTCCGGGTCATGCATGTCCTCGATGAGCAGCTGGCGCAGGAACTGCCAGTCGAAGACGTAGATCCCCATCGATGCCAGGGAGACGTCCGGGTCGTCGGGGGTGCCGGGCGGATCGGCCGGCTTCTCCAGGAAGTCGATGATCCGGTCCCGCTCATCGATGTGCATCACCCCGAAGGCGCTGGCCTCCTCCCGCGGAACCGTCAGGCAGCCGACGGTGACCTCCGCGCCGCTCTCCACGTGCTGACGCAGCATGACCTCGTAGTCCATCTTGTACACGTGGTCCCCGGCGAGCACGATCACGTACTCGACGTTGTAGTCGTCCACGATGTCGATGTTCTGGGTCACGGCGTCCGCCGTGCCGAGGTACCACTTGTTCTCCTCGACGCGCTGGCTGGCCGGAAGGATGTCCAGATACTCATTGCGTTCGGCACGGAAGAAGCTCCACCCGCGCTGCATGTGGCGGATCAGCGAGTGGGCCTTGTACTGGGTGGCGATCGCCATCTTCCGGATGCCCGAATTCAGCGCGTTCGACAGCGGGAAGTCGATGATGCGGGTCTTGCCGCCGAAGTGCACGGCGGGCTTCGCCCGGCGGTCCGTGAGCTCCTCCAGGCGGCTGCCCCGGCCGCCGGCGAGGACGAAGGCCATGGCCTGACTGCTCAGCCGGGCTGGTGCGCCCAACTCAGTGCTGGTGTTCATGAGTGATCCTCCACGAAATAGATGGCCGAGAGAGGGGGAAGGGTGAGGAGCGCCGACTGCGCCTCGTCCGCCGCGGGCACCGGCTCCGTCTCCACGGCACCGCCGTGGCCCCGGTCGCCGCCGCCGTATACGGAGGAGTCCGTGTTGAGCGCCTCCCGCCAGCGCCCGGCGACGGGGAACCCGACCCGGTAGCCGGTGCGCTCCACGGGGGCCAGGTTCAGCACGACGACGACATGCGGATCACCCGGCTCTCCCCGTCGGGTCCAGGCCACCACCTGGTCGTCGGCTCCGTCGACCAGCAGCCAGGAGAACCCGCGGCCGTCCGCGTCCCAGCGGTGCAGCGCCGGCTGCTCCCGGTAGATCCGGTTCAGGTCCCGGACCAGGGCCTGCACACCGGCATGGCCGGGGTCGTGGAGGACGCCCCAGTCCAGTTCGCCGTCATGGTCCCATTCGGCCGGCTGCCCGATCTCCTGACCCATGAACAGCAGCTTCTTCCCCGGATGGCCCCACATGTAGCCGAAGAACGCCTTGAGCCCGCCGAGCTTGTCCGCATGCGAGCCGTGCATCCTCTGGTAGAGGGAGCCCTTGCCGTGGACGACCTCATCGTGGCTGATGGGCAGCACGAAGTTCTCGCTGAAGGCGTAGGAGAGCCCGAAGGTGAGGTCGTCATGGTGGTACTTCCGATGCACAGGGTCGCGGCTGAAGTAGGTCAGCGAGTCGTTCATCCAACCGAGGTTCCACTTGTAGCCGAAGCCCAGGCCGTCATGGTCCACCCGGCGGGTCACCCCGGGGAAGGAGGTGGACTCCTCGGCCGTCATCGCCGCCCCCGGATGAGTCCCGTAGACGGCCACATTGGTGGCGCGCAGGAAGTCGATGGCCTCGTGGTTCTCCCGTCCGCCCTCCCGGTTGGGGACCCACTCCCCCTCGGGCCGGGAGTAGTCCCGGTAGAGCATGGAGGCGACCGCATCGACCCGCAGACCGTCCAGGTGATACTGGTCGATCCAGTACAGGGCGTTGGCCACCAGGTAGCCGCGCACCTCGGGCCGCCCGTAGTTGTAGATGTAGGTCTTCCAGTCCGGGTGGAATCCCTGGCGCGGATCCAGATGCTCGTACAGCGCCGTGCCGTCGAAGCGGCCCAGCCCGTGCTCGTCGGTCGGGAAGTGTCCGGGCACCCAGTCGGCGATGACTCCCAGCCCCCGGGCGTGGGCGGCGTCCACGAAGGCCGCGAACTCCGCCGGAGTGCCGTAGCGGATGGTGGGCGCATACATGCCCACCGGCTGATAGCCCCAGGACCCGTCGAAGGGATGCTCGCTGACCGGCAGCACCTCGATATGGGTGAAGCCCAGGTCGGCGACGTAGTCCACCAGCTGCGAGGCGAGCTCCAGGTAGGACAGCGGGCGGACGCCGTCGACCCTCCGCCAGGACCCCAGGTGGACCTCATAGACGCTGATGGGGCTGGTCACCGCGTTCGCCTCGGCTCGGCGGGCCAGCCACTGGTCGTCCTGCCAGTGGTGGGCGTCCAGGCGGCGCACCACGGACCCGGTGGCGGGCGGGTGCTCGGCGCCGAAGCCCACCGGGTCGGCCTTCTGCGGCAGACGGTGACCGTCTCGATCGTGGAGGTCGTACTTGTAGACGGTGCCCTCGACGACGCCGGGCACGAAGGTCTCCCACACCCCAGTGGACCCGACCGGCCGCATCGGATGCTCGTCAGGGTTCCAGTGATTGAAGTCCCCGACCACGGCGACCCGGGAGGCGTTGGGGGCCCAGACGGCGAAGTGCACGCCGTCGACCCCTTCATGGGTGATGAGGTGTGCGCCGAGCGCGTCCCACAGCCGGTGGTGCGTTCCCTCGGCGAAGAGGTGCTCGTCGAGCGCTCCCAGCACGGGGCTGAATCGGTGCGGATCTGCCGGTGGGGACATGGCCGGGGCCTTTCGTCGACAGGACGGCGGCTACTGCGCCGGGGGTACGTTCCAGATCTCCCTCATGTAGTGCCGTACTGCGCGGTCGGAGCTGAAGCTGCCCATCCGTGCCACATTCGTCACTGCCATCCGCTGCCACCGCAACGGATCGCGGTAGGACATGTCTACCAGCTCCTGGGAGGAATTGTAAGCGTCGAAATCGGAGGCGACGAGGAACCAGTCACTGTTCCACAGGTGGTCGACGAGACCGCTGTAACGCGCTGGTTCCTCGGGGCTGAATGTGCCTTCCGCGATCGCCTGCAGGACGTCCTGCAGCGGTTGGCTCTGCTCGATCGCCGCACGAGCGTGGCCGGGCTGCTCACGCCGGGCGAGGACCTCGTCCGCGGTGAGGCCGAAGAGGAAGAAGTTCTCCGCCCCGACCTCCTCACGGATCTCCACGTTCGCGCCGTCCAGGGTGCCGATGGTCAGCGCCCCGTTGAGCGCGAACTTCATGTTCCCGGTGCCCGAGGCCTCCATCCCAGCCGTGGAGATCTGCTCGGAGAGGTCGGCGGCGGGGATGAGCTTCTCCGCCATGGTGACGTTGTAGTTCGGCGGGTAGATGATCCGCAGCCTCTCCCGGGTCTCGGGATCGCTGTTGATGACCGCCCCGACGTCGTTGATCAGCCGAATGATGTCCTTGGCCGCGGTGTAGCTGGGAGCCGCCTTGCCTCCGAAGATCTTGACGCGCGGCACCCAGTCCGCGCCGGGGTCGGCCTTGATCCGCTGCCAGCGAGAGACGGTCCACAGGATGTTCAGCAGCTGTCGCTTGTACTCGTGGAGGCGCTTGACCTGCACGTCGAGGAGCGCTTCCAGGGGCAGCTCGATGCCGTGCTCCTCGTCCAGCCAGGTGGCCAGGCGGTGCTTGGCCAGATGCTTGGTGCGTCCGAAGGCCTCCAGGAAGTTCGGGTCCTCCGCGTGGGGCTCCAGTTCACGCAGCCGGTCCAGATCCGTCTCCCATCCGGGGCCGATGGTCTCGGTGACCAGATCGGCGAGTGCGGGGTTGGCCAGGGCGAGCCAGCGCCGGGGCGTGATCCCGTTGGTGACATTGAGGATGCGGCCCGGGGTGAGGGCCTCCAGGTGGGGGAAGAGGTTCCGGCGCACCAGGTCCGTGTGCAGCGCGGAGACGCCGTTGACCCGGTGGCTGGTCACCACGGCGAGCTCCCCCATCTTCACGTGGCCGTGCTCGATGAGGTGGACGTCGTCTGCCGCACTCCCGTGGACCTCGTGGACGCGCTGGTCCAGCCGCTCGATGATCTGCAGGTGACGGGGCAGCAGGTGGCGCATCAGATCCACCGGCCACATCTCCAGGGCCTCCGGCAGCAGGGTGTGGTTGGTGTACCCGAGCACCTGGACGGCCAGGTCGGCGGCGGTGTCGAAGCCGACCCCGTGCTCGTCCACCAGCAGACGGATCAGCTCCGGGCCGGCCAGGGCCGGGTGCGTGTCGTTCATCTGGATGGCGGCGTGCTCGGGCAGACGGCGCAGATCCTGCTGGGTCTCCAGGAACCGGTGCAGCACGTCCTGCACCGAGGCGGAGGTGAGGAAGTGCTCCTGGGACAGGCGCAGGCGCCGCCCCAGGTCGGTGGTGTCGGTCGGGTAGAGCACCCGGCTGAGAGTGCGCGCCCAGGTCTCCGTCTCGGCAGCACCGAAGAAGTCGCCGGCGCTGAACCGGTCCAGATCCAGCAGATCTGCGGCGGGCAGCGCCGACCACAGGCGCAGCGTGTTGACCCACCCACCGCCGTAGCCGATCACCGGGGTGTCGTGGGCGGCGGCCACGAGGCGGGTCTCCGGCCGCCAGGCCGTGCCGCCGTCGTCGTCGGAGACCTCCCCGCCGAAGGGGACCGCGTAGGCGGTGGCAGGGCGGGAGAGGCTGAACGGATCGCCAGAGGTGAGCCACTCATCCGGGCGCTCCACCTGCCGACCGTCCTCGAAGTGCTGCCGGAACAGGCCGCGCTCATAGCGCAGCCCGTAGCCGTGGGCGGGGCACGCCAGGGTGGCCATGGACTCCAGGTAGCAGGCGGCCAGACGCCCCAGTCCGCCGTTGCCGAGCGCGGGGTCCGGTTCGCCGGCGACGACGTCGGCGACGCTCACTCCCAGGTCGTCGAAGGCGGCGCTGACAGAGTCCCGCAGCCGCAGGTTGATGGCGGCGTCCTCGAGGAGGCGACCGGGCAGGAACTCCATGGAGAGGTAGTTGACGCTCTTCAGCCCGTCCTCCCGGGTGCGCCGGGCGGAGTCTAGCCACGAGTCCGTGGCCTGCTCGCGGAGGGTGTGGGCCAGGGCGAGGCGCCAGTCCAGCAGCTGGGCGCGGGCCGGCTCCACCCCCACCGAGCACCTCAGATGGTGCAGCAGGACGGAGGTCAGATCTGAGGCTGTCGACATGCGCTCAGCATAGCCCGGCCGACAACGCACGACGCCCCCGCGTCCAGGGGACTCGGGGGCGTCGAATGTAGTAGCGGTGGCGGGGCTCGATCCCGCGACCTCACGATTGTGGGATCACACCCCACTCGCAACCCGAGCACTTGCCACAGCCCTCGGCTGGGCGCATCACGCAGGTCTCCTACCCAGCAGACCAATGTCATAGGGGCCAGGCATACTGTCCCCCACACGCACACGGAGGAGAAGATCATGACTCTGCTGCTCATCGTAGGCCTCGCATTGCTGCTACTCCTGGGCCGGTTCCTCACCAATCCCGTCCGCACGCTGGTCACCATGACCCAGATAGGTGCTGGCCTCATCCTGATCCTGAGCATCATCATCGGCGTCAACGACGGGTGGGGTGAGATCGCGGGTGGAGACGCCTACGCCCCCGCCCGAGTTGCCCTCATCGCAGGCGGAACATGGATCCTGATCACGGCTCTGCGATACCTCTCGTCCCGCCCCTCTCCCGCACCACCCCCTGCTGAACCTGACTACTCGGGCACTCAGTGCTGCCACGGCTGCCACCACCCTGTGGAGAACGAAATCCGCCGCTGACTAGCACGAACTAGTCTCCTCAGAACGCACCACGAGCGACTGAGGAGACGGATTGAGCAGCAGCAACACCCCAGACACCACGCAGCTCGAGCAATGGCTCGCCCTGAAGAACACTCCCGAGACCATCCGAACCCGTCTCTACTGGGTCCATCGCCTCATTGACTGGGCCGCCAGCCACGAGACCTCCGTGTGGGACCTCCAGACCCGGGAAATCAATCTGTGGCTCCTCAGCTGCGGCTCAGCCCCAAACACACGCCGCTCCGCGCTCTCCTCTGCTCGATCTCTGTACCACTGGGGCCGCATGTTCGGTCACCTCGCCCACGACCCCACCGCGCAGATCCCCTCCATCAAAGTGCCCCGCGCCGTCCCACGTCCGGCACCATCTGACGCCATCGAGCGAGGACTCCAGAAGGCCACGACCCGCCGAGATGTGCTCATGATCCTGCTCGGCAACTACGGCGGGCTGCGCTGCCACGAAATCGCCGCGCTGCACAGCAACGACTTCCACGACGGAGTGCTCTGGATCACCGGCAAAGGCGGTCACCGCCGGATCGTCCCAGCCCATCGACTTCTCGTTGAACTGCTCGACCTCTTCCCCGCCGGCTATTACTTCCCCTCCGAGCTGAACCCCACGGGTCACTACCGGCCCGCCTCCATCTCACGCCGAATCAGGACCCTCATGCCAGATGGCTGGTCCGCACACACACTCCGGCACAGATTTGCCACGGAATTCTTCTCCCGGACCCCGGACCTGATGGCGCTCAAGGACCTCCTCGGTCACGCCTCCGTCGCCACCACGCAGATCTACACCGCAACATCACCGAGCCGTCTCCAGGCTGGAGTCCTCTCCATGCCAGATCTTGACGCCGCGCGCAGTGCAGCACAGAAACTCCGCGCCATCGAATAGACCCTCAATCCGTAGCGACACACGACCGCCCTCCTGAGGCTCGAATCCACCGTGTACCAACTCGAGCCACCTCAGGAGGCCATCATGGCGATCCCCACCACCTACGACATCACCTTCCAGTGCGGACACACCGAGGCCAAAGACCTCTCCGACACCCCTGCCGGCAAACGGAAGGGCCGGGCCTTCGGACTGGGCAAGAACTTCGTCTGCGGCCGCTGCTTCCGGAAGAGGGGCAAGGAAGACCTGCAGAAACAGAACCAGCAGACCCTGTTGGATGCCGAGGCCTTCGACGCCGAACACTCCCTTCCGGCCCTGGAAGGCACCGAGAAGCAGGTCGACTGGGCTACCCGCGCACGATACGAAGCCGTGGCCTCCATCCTCGATGACGACCCGGCCGGTGACGACGGAACCGCGATCCTCGCCGCAGCACGGACACTCACACGGGCTGGCTGGTGGATCGACAACACCACCGATTCAGACCTGGACACCGATGACCTCATCGAGCTGATCACCACCGCCCAGGACGACACCGAGTACCTCGAAACCGAGAACCCCTACTGAGACCTAACAGGTGACCCCATGAACCCCCAGAGAGCAGTCAGCAATCCATCCGAGATTCCCGAGGAGACCACCATGAGCAGCATCCTGACCCTCTACGGCCAGCCCAACTGTGGGCCCTGCCGCGCGATCACTACCAAGCTTGAACGCTCCGACATCGAATTCACCTACCGCGATGTCACCGAAGACCACGACGCCCGCCAACGACTCCTCGACCTGGGATATTCCGGCACCCCGGTCATCGAAACGCCCAACGGCCACTTCGGCGGCATTGATCCGGCCAAACTCGACGCGGCCATCGAGGAAGCCCGCACCTACGCCATCCAGGCCCCCAACATGGCCGTGTCCGGCCCTGCCGTCGCCTGACCAGGGGAAACACCACCAGTGGCCACCGCAATCGCGGTGGCCACTGCCATGTCCGGCCACTCACGCCGGCCACTCTGGCCACCCAACGACCGGACACTGACCGGTCCTTGACCGGCCATCCATCGCCCCTCCGGACCGACTGCGGCCGCCGCCCCCATGGCCGGCCACCCCGTCCCGGCCACTGTCCGGACACATGGCCGGACACCCGGTCAGCGCCGTGGCCGTTGCTCTTGACACACATCCTGTCCCCGGTGCGTCGAACCAGTTCGCGAGACCACGCCACAAGATGAGGGAGCACACCGGTGAGCAGCGAGACGACGCCCACTAACGACTCACGCGCTGAGCTGTGCACCAGCGCGCCACCCGAGGACCCGTCCTCGCAGGCCGAAGCCCCGGAGCCGGTGCATTTCGAGCTCAGCGCCACCGTGACTGTCATCAACTCCAGCGGGGTGCGCATCGAGAAGCCCACTATCCGGCAGGCCATCACCGCGATTCGCAAGAGCCATCGAGACCACCGCCCGCCCCTGGTCGGGCTCGCCTCATCTGTGCTTGCTCCTGCAGATGACATCTTCACCCCAAGCTGGTGGATCGTCGGAGCCACCGACGTCCATACCATCACCACCGCCCCCACACAGCCGGTCGACTACCAGCTCGCCTATCACGGCTGGACTCTGACCGCCGAGGGCCGTTCCTACCCGGTCCGCCGCGACGCGCTGCGCGGGATCCTCGATGCGGCGGCTAAGAGCATGGACCGTGACATCATCCTCAGCGGCGACCTCCTGGGGATGGTCTCATCCCCCCTCGAGGCTGAGCAGTCCACCGCACCCCAGACAAGCCCCCCAGACTCACCTGCTCCGGGCCCTGATTCCCCGGGTGCGGCAGCAGTCCCTGAAGCCCCTACCAGGGCGCTCCCCACCCACTTCCCGTCTCCCACGAAACTGACAGCCGCACCGACAGCGAATGCAGTCTCCGAAGGAACGCCCACCCGATCCACTCCGGTGGCCGCTTCCCCTGCCCCCGCCGTCTCAGCTACGTCCGTCTCGGAGGCACGTCCCGAGCGAGCAGACACCCCCACTGACTCAGCTGCACCCCGAGGCACCGATCCCGAGCCCATTGCTGAGGTGCCACCGACGAGTCTCGCGGACCAGCTCCTCGGCCCCTCGACGCCCGACGAGCCCTCGACCGATGAAGACGATCTCCCCCAGTCGACTGACGACCCCATGAGTGATCATGACGACCCGGACCCGCATGACATCGAGACAGAGGCACAGCCCGAGCAGAGTGGGGTCCGTGCGCGGTTGAATCCCGTGCTCTCGGTCCGCGCCGGCCTGGGCGCGGCTGCTCTGCTGGTGCTGATACTGGCAGCGTCGGCAGGACTGTGGAACGTTCTCAGCTCCAGTAGCACGAGCACCGCCGGCACGTCCCCGTCGTGGATCACCACAGCCCCCGAGGCGACCCGCACCACGACAGCCCTCGACGCAGACCACACCCGCGAGATCTGGACACTCGACCGCGCTCTGACCGAGCAGTTCGGGTGGACTGCTGCCGGACTGACCTACATCGACCCGGAGACCGCAGAGCTTGTCCTGCTGCACACCACCAGCGGCGACGAGACCGCACGCATCGCCTTGGACTCACCTGTCAGCAGCTTGGACGAGTTCATCACTGCTGATGGGCCCGCCGTAGGAGCACGCACAGAGGATGGGTTCACCCTCATCACCGGCGAAGGCGAGACCTACACCTGGGAGCTTGCAGCGACGGATCGAGTGACCAGCGCCGGCGAAACGCCTATGGTCCGCAGCGACGACGGAACCACCGCCGCGCTCCTGCCCAACAACGATGAGCCCCTCGAGGTCACCGGTCATCCCGACAACCTCAGCGCTGCCATCGACGACACCACCCTGATCCAGGTCGTTCCCGGCCAACCCTCGGTTGTGTCCATCGCCTTCGGCCCTGACGCCGAGCCCGCTACCGAGACCCGACTCACCGCTCCCACCGAGACTGCCGAGTTCTCACGGCATATCACGGCCGGACGGGGACTCACTCTCAGCCAGTGGACCGTTGACGGCGAAGCCCTCATGGCTGTTCATCACATCAAATCCGGCGACCTCACAGCGGTGCTGCCAGACCACGACCCAGACAGCCCCACCGGCTGGAGCATCGGGCGAGGTATGGAGATCGCGATCATCGGCCCCTACGCCATCGACATTTCCACCGGCACCCTCCACGCCGTTGTGCCGGACTCCGCAGAGTCAGGAGCCTGGCAGACCGCCATCGGCCCTGCAGCGGTCGCAGAGACCACCGACGGACGCATCTATGCGACCCGAGACGGTCGATCGGTCATCGAGAGTCCCTCGACCCGACGCATCGTCGGCTGGTCCGGGGACCTCCTACTTGTCCGTGACCCCAGCGGTGATCTCCAAGCAGTCGAAGAGCCAGGAGGGACTGTCTGACCCACCTATCGACTACTCCCGACAGATATCGACCAGACCCCGTCTCACCTATGGAGGACAGAGCAACATGACACCGATCAATGACCATCCACGGCGGGCAGGAGCAGTGCTCGCGACAGCGGTTCTGGCTGGGATCACCACGGTGCCCCTGACCGCAGCATCCGCGGCGGCCGAGACCGACGAGAGCACCGACATCGTGGAATCGGTCTCTGACCAGCTTGACGAACTGATCGAAGAAGCCGCACCGGAGCCCGAACCCGAGCCCGAACCCGAGCCGGAGCCCGAGCCGGAGCCCGAGCCGGAACCTGAGCCGGAGCCCGAGCCGGAACCTGAGCCGGAGCCCGAGCCGGAACCTGAGCCGGAGCCCGAACCCGAGCCCGAACCCGAGCCGGAACCTGAGCCGGAGCCCGAGCCGGAGCCCGAGCCGGAGCCCGAGCCGGAGCCTGAGCCGGAGCCCGAGCCGGAGCCCGAGCCGGAACCTGAGCCCGAACCCGAAC